>CAKVCG010000025.1 GCA_934725525.1 uncultured Brachyspira sp.
GATGTTCTTAAAGATATATTTGAAACTAAAGACAAAACGATTTTTTATCCCGTTGAAGAAGTTGACGAACTTAATACGAAGAAAAGATGGATTGCCTACGCTACGACTATAATAGGAAAAGTGATTGTAAACTCTGGCGCTAAAAAAGCGATATTGGAAAAAGAATCGAGCCTCCTTCCCGTAGGAGTTATAGAAATTATTAACGAATTCAAAAGAGGCGATATAGTGAGCATTGCGGATGAAAAAGGAGAAGAGTTTGCAAGAGGAATAATAAATTATAATTCTGAAGACGCTAAAAAAATAATCGGGCATCATTCTGACGATATATTAAAGATATTGGGTTATAAAAATTATGACGCTATAATAACGAGAGATTATATAGTGATTTTATAATTTTATTTAAGAATAAAAGGTATTTGGAGTAGAAAATGAAATGTATGCTATGCGAAGAAGATTTTGAAAAAGATGAATTAATGACAAGTCAGGCAAAGTTTAGTCTTGATGACGGCAGAGAAAAAATTATGGATATATATTTATGTCCCGATTGTCTTGTCGAAACCGCTACAACGAAAGGAGTTAAATTAAAGAAAAAATTTAAAAGCGATGCGTTTAAAGAACAATTAAAAGAGTGGGGAATAATATAATTTTTATGAGGATTTAAAATAAATTGAAAGTTAAATGATTGTATAAATATAAAAATGTTTAATATATTATTAGTAATAATAGGTTCTATAGTTTACGGTTTTCTACCGATATTTGTAAAAAATATTATTCCTTATAATTATTCTTCAATATCAATAGTTTTCTACAGATATTTATTTACTTCAATTGCTTTATTTATCATTATAATTATAAGAAAAAAGAGTTTTAAAATAAATAAAAAACAGTTTATAGAATTATTTATATTTAGCGTTATCGGACTTGGTTTAACTTTCTATCTTTTATCTCAATCTTTATTATATATTTCGGCTGGGCTTATGAATATGATTCATTTTGGTTATCCTGTTGTCGTTTTAATTTTAATGACTTTAATTTATAAAGAAAAAATTAATTTATTAAAAATCTTATCCGCTTTATCTTCTATTATTGGAATATTCCTTTTAACTAAAATAGCGGCGATAGAATCTTTTAAGGGAATTATATACGCTTTGCTTACAACGATTACTTACGGAGTATATATAATCGCAAATAAAAAATCTTCTTTTGCAAGTTTGGATACGATGGTTTCTCTATTTTATATGTCTTTAATCGTATCGATAGTATTTTTTATAGCGGGAATATTAACGAATAGTTTGCAATTATTAAATAATATTTTTGTTTTCTACAATTTTACCGCAATATCTATTTTATGCACAATATTTTCTTTAGGACTTTTATTATATGGAGTTAAACAATTAGGTTCTTCTTTGGCTTCAATACTCAATATGTTCGAGCCTACGACAACCGTTATAGTTTCCGCTTTAATATATGACGAAAAACTAACTATAAATATTATAATAGGTTCTATTTTAATTATTTTATCAACGATTTTTATGATTTTTTCTAAAAATTCGGAGAATAATTAAATAAAGAAAATAAATTATTTATAAACTATTCAAATTTTTTCAATATTATAATATAATTATACGATTAATTTACGGTATAATTAATCGGAGTCGCTTTTTGACTTTATGAGAAATCGAAGTAATAAAAATAATTTAAGAAAAAGAGAAACTCAAAAATTGCTCGAAGATACTTTGGGGGTTTTACTCGAAGAAAAATCTTTTGAAGATATTAAAGTAAGCGATATATGTTCAAAAGCCAAAATTCACAGAAGCACTTTTTATACTTATTATAACGATAAATACGAACTTTTAAAATCAAAATTAGACAAATACGAGGCTAAATTTTTAGAATTTTTAAGAAAATATAAAATCGAAGGCAAATTAGTAGATTCGCATGTAGATATAATGATTGAAATATTAAAATATTTTTACTTCAATAAAAAATACTTGAAAATAATTTTTAAAAATAATAGAGAGGGAAGCATAGTAAAAATACTTCAAAAATATCTCGAAGCTTATATTATAGAAGGCGTTAAAGATATAAAACAAATTCGCTCGGACAGACCTTACATGGTTGAAATAATGGGAAATTTTTATTCGGGCGCTTTTATTTCAGTAATAGGCGAATGGATATTGAAAGATTGTTATATAACTCCCGAAGAATTGTCTCAATATATTTCGGATATAATAATGCAAAAAGTGTTTTTATAATTTGTAATAATTTTATAAAAATTCATTGACAATAATATTTAATAAAATATACTAATTAAATAAAAAAATAATAATCTATTTTAGGAGAAAAAATATGATTAAAAAATTTATCTATCTTTTAACTTTTGTTATTATCTCAATACTTGCATTTTCATGCGGGCAGAAAAAAACGGGAAATACTGGAACTCTCACAATAATACATATGAACGACACGCATGGAAGAGACGAAGAAGAAATTATAATTACGAAAGGAGATAATCCTCAAACTAATCATAAATACGGGGCGGCAAGAAGAGCTGCTTATATAAAAGAAATTAAAGCGACAAACGATAATGTTTTAATTTTGCATGCGGGCGATACTATTACGGGAAGCGTTTATTCAACGGTTTTTAAGGGCAGAGACGAAGTCGATATAATGAATATGATTGGAGTTGACGCTGCGACTATAGGAAATCATTTTGTAGATTATGGGCTTGAAAATTTTACCGAAATAATGAAAGAAAGAAAATTTCCAACATTGTCGATTAATATAAAAAATAGAGATGATAATAGTTTATATGCTACGCCTTATATAACTACAAATATTAACGGTTTGAATATTGCAATAATAGGTTTAACTACAACCGATGCCGTTTATAATCCAGAATATATTAAAGATTTGATTTTTGAGGAAGAGATAAAAGCGTTAAAAGATTTTATTAAAAAAACGCCTTTGCATAAAACTAACGATATTACGATTCTTTTAAGTCATATCGGGCATGAAGCGGATAAAAAAGTCGCCGAAGCTATGCCAAACACTTTTGATATTATAATCGGAGGACATAGCCATACGGAATTAAAAGAAGCCGATATTATTAAAGGAACTCCGATAGTTCAAACGGGTTATTATGGAATGAATTTAGGACATATTGATTTGTCTGTTTCAAACGGAATTGTAGATAAAGCAAATTTAATTTATAAACTAATTCCTATGGACGAAAATATAAAACAAGATAGCGAAATGTTAAAATTTATTGCCGAAATGAAAGGAACTATCGATAAAGAGTTTAAAGTAAAAATAGGCTCTTTGCCTTTTGAATTGCAACATGCGGGAATAAGGTCTAATTCAATGGCACTTGGAAATTTTGCATCCGACTTGGTAATAGATTCTTATCCTAATATAGATATAGTTTTAATGAATTCTGGAAGTTTGAGAACGCCTTTAAAAAAAGGCGATATAACATTGGGAAATATTCAAAACGAATTTTTTCCTTTCGACAACGAGGTTATAATAGTTTCGTTATCGGGAGCGGATGTTATTGAAATGTTAAAAATTTCAGGAAAAAAGAGAGGAGCTGGAGCTTTCTTGCAACTATCTAAAGGAATGGAAGTAAAATATAACGGCGAAAATGGAGATTTAATATATGCCAAATTAAATGGCGAAGATATAAATCCCGCTAAAGATTATAATATAGCTTTATCAAGTTTCGTATTTTTAGGCGGAGACGGATATACCGATAGCGAAGGAAACGCCATAGCTAAAAAAGGAAAAAATATAGTTATGACGGGAAACGATATAAGAGACGCTATGATTTCAAAAATAAAAGAATTAAACAATATTCCAGCTTCTTATATAGACGAAAATCCGAGAGTTATATTCGAATAATAATTAAGTTAAAACTATTTCTATAAATCTATAGCTCGCTTACAGCGTGCAGATGCCGAGTTATAGGTTTATTTCATTTTATACTTCTTATAAAAATTATTAATTTATTTCTTTTGTTCTTCAAACAAATGCATATAATCTACATCCATTAATTTTGCAAGTTCGATTGCTGAAAAGTTTGCTTCTTTTATATGATAATCCGCTCCGTTTTCTACAAGCACTTTTATTATTTCTTCGGGTTGTTTTTTTACTATAGCCAAATGCAAAGGCGTCACTCCTCTGTCCGTTATGGCATTAACATCGGCTCCTTTTTCTATCAATGCTTTAACTATCTCGGGGCTGTTAATTTGAACGGCAAAATGCAAACATGTCAATTTATTTTCATTCACATAGGTAACATCGTCTTTTGAACTTCTATTAATAGCTTCGAGCAAAGCGTTAATATGTTCTTCGCTGTTTATTTTCGATTCGTATTTTTTGTCTATTATTATTTTAAATAAATCGAATAGACTATATCTTTTATTAATACTCTTTTTCATTTATAAATAACCCCATAATTATATATTATAAATTAATTTTTCTTTTTTGTTCTCCTTTTTTACATTCGTTCCATAAAAAATCCATCTCTTCCAAGGTCATATCTGTTAATTTTTTATTTCTTTCGTTTGATTTCTCTTCGATATAATTAAATCTTCGGATAAATTTATTATTCGCCTTAATAAGAGAGCTCACGGGATTAATTTTATTCATTCGGGCAAAATCTAAAATCGTCATAATTAAATCGCCAATTTCTTCTTCCAAATGCTCTTTATTATTTTCTTTATAAGCTTCTTTCACTTCCGAAAATTCTTCCTCTATTTTTTTCAAAGAATCGTCCGCGTTTTTATATTCAAAACCGACCCCAGCCGCTATTTTCATCAATTTATAGGCTCTCTCCATTACGGGCATAGAATTTGGAATATCGTCCAAAATACTTTTATAATCTTTACTTTCTTTTTCAGCTTTCTCATCTCTTTTTATTTTGTCCCATTGTTTTAAAATTCCGTCCACATCTTTAATATCGCTTTCTCCAAAAACATGCGGATGCCTTCTGATAAGTTTTTGATTTATATTTTTTATAACTTCGTCAATATTAAATTTATTTTCATCGTTTGCAAGCTCGGAAAAAAACACTATATGCAAAAGAATATCGCCAAGCTCTTCTTTTATATTTTGATAATCTCTTTTGGAAATTCCTTCGACTACTTCGTAAGCCTCTTCCAAAAAATATGGGACTAAACTGTCGAAAGTTTGAACTTTATCCCAAGCGCATCCGTCTTCGCTTCTTAATCTCTTCACTATAGAAATTAATTCTTCAAAAGATTTCATTTTCTCTTTTTAACTCTTTTTGATTCTTTTTTTATAATTTAATCTTTTAGGTTCGAGTATGGCGTTATATATTATCGCATTTTTTATACTTAAAGAAGAAATCATATTATTTGCATTATTAACTTTTTTATCAAAATTCAAATTAATATCTTCTATAATATTTTTATTATTTATAATAGAATCGTATTTTTTTTGCAATTCGAGTATTTCTTTATCTTTATAGGAAGTTTCATAAACTTTATTTTCTTTTTTATTAACTTTTTCAACTTTCGACTTATTAATCGTTTTTTCGCTATTTAAAGTATTGTTTAGATTTTTAAAAATTTCTTCATCATCCAATTTATCACTTTGATATTTTTTTATGACTTTCTTATTGTTAGATTTTTTTTGTTTTTCCGTTTGTTTTTTATAAGCCTGATTGATAAGCCCAATAATTGCCCAAATGATAGCTATTATAATATATAAAAATATTTTTTCCGACATTAAAAAATTCTCTAAAAATTTATTTCGATTATTATAACATAATATATTTTATAAAACAAATTTAAAAATAGTTTTTATTTTAGGCAGCGAACTATTCTTCCATCCGACATTTCGTAGACATTATTCGCATGCGCAGCTATATTATGAGCATGAGTCACCATAACAATCGTAGTTCCGTTTTTATTTAATTCGGCAAATATTTCCATTAAAGTTTTTGTAGTCGAAGGGTCCAAATCGCTTGTAGGTTCGTCCGCTATTAAACATTTGCAACCGTAAGCCAAAGCTCTTAATATGGAAACTTTTTTCATCTCTCCGCCAGATAAATTTGACGCTTTCAAATAAGTTTTTTCTTTAAGCGAAAATAATTCTATATTTTTTTTAGTTTGTTTTATCTCTTCTTCGGTAATTTTATGTTTGAAAGAAAGAGGTATCAATATATTGTCTATAACATTTAGTGTCGGAACTATTACGGGATATTGAAAAATATAAGAAAAATATTCTCTTCTAAAACTTGCCAAAATCTCTTCCGAAGGATTTTCCAATTTATAAGAATCGTAATAAATAGAGCCTTCGCTCGGGTTTAATATACCCCCAATGATGCTTAATAAAGTGCTTTTGCCACTTCCCGTATGTCCTACAAGGCTAATAAAATCTCCTTGATTTATATCCAAACTTATATCTTCGCAGGCTTTGAATTTATTTATCCCAGAATGAAATGTTTTTGAAATATTTATAATTTTTATATTCATAATGTTCCCCTTAAATCCTCATAAGGATTTCTCTTTAGAAGAATAGAATTTGTAATGAAAGCCCCGAACATAAAAATTAAAATTAAAGCTATATTTGAGCATAATATTAAAAAAGCTCCGTTAAATACCTCCGACATTTCGATTCTTTCTAAAATAGGTCGGCTATATCTTACATATAAAATTGCAATTTCTATAATACATATAAGAAAAGATATTAAAGGATATAAAAAACTCAATATTGTGTATAATTTTCTAACCGCTAATTTGGTAGAGCCGAATATTCTTAAGGTCGAGAACATTCTGCCGTTTTTTGAAAAAATATATATACTTAAAATGGAGGGTAATAATAAAGCTGAAATAAAGATAAAAATAAATAAAGAATAAATCGAAAATATTCTAAAAAAAGAAACCAATTCTCTTTGCATCAATATCTCATATTTCCATACCAAACTAAAAATCGAACTTATAACCATAAGCTGCGATATTATTATAAACATTACAATTGAAAAAACCATGTTGCCTTTTATAATCTTAAAAGCGTAGCCAATAACCGAATTATACACTATATCCTCTCTACAAAACTATACTTAATACTTTAACAATAATAAACTGTTCAAAAATATATATTGTAAAATTATATATCAATATTGATTTTATTTAAAGATTATATGCATAAAAAATTTAATATGCCGTTAATATTTATAAAAATATATTAATAAATAGTTGAATAAAAACTATTTTTATAATATTATATACGATAATTTTTATTTTGGAGAATGGCGATGAAAGTTGCAAAATTTGGAGGTTCGTCTTTAGCCGATGCAAATCAAATAAAAAAAGTAGTCGACATTATACTTACCGATGATAAAAGACGAATAATAGTAGTTTCTGCTCCTGGAAAAAGACTTAAAGAAGACACAAAAGTAACCGACCTTCTTATCGCTCTTGCCGATTCGATACTTTCTGGAAATGACGGCAGCCATGAACTTAAAATAATAATCGAAAGATTTAAAGGAATTATAGAGGAACTTTCTTTATCAAACGAACTTTTAGACGAAATTAACAAAGATATAAAATTGAGAATATCGGAAGACAAATCTTTATCCGTGAAATTTAAAGACGGCGTAAAAGCTTTGGGAGAAGATATAAGCGCAAAAATCGTGGCGGCTTATATTAACTCTTTGGGAACGAAGGCAAAATATGTGAATCCAAAAGAGGCGGGACTTTTTCTTTCGGAAGAATTTGGAAACGCTACGGTTTTGGAGAAATCTTATAAAAATTTATCGAAATTGAAAAACGAAAGCTCTTTAATAATATTCCCGGGATTTTTCGGTTATACGGAGAAAGGCGATGTTGTGACTTTTCCAAGAGGCGGAAGCGATATAACGGGGTCGATTCTAGCAAAAGCCGTCGATGCGGAAATTTATGAAAATTTTACCGATGTTGACGGAGTATTCGCGGCGTCTCCAATAATAATAGATAATCCGAAACTTATTGACGAATTCACATATAGAGAGATGCGAGAGTTGAGCTACGGCGGATTCAATGTTTTGCATCCCGAATCGCTACAGCCCGTTTATGAAGCGAATATTCCCGTTCATATATTGAATACGAATAATACGGAATCAAAAGGCACAAAAATCGTAGCCGGAAGAGACAAAAGCAAAAATCCAATAGTTGGAGTTTCGGGCGAGTCGGATTTTTCATGTTTGTATGTGAGCAAATATTTAATGAATAGAGAAGTAGGATTCGGCAGAAAACTTTTAGAAATAATAGAAAACGAAAACATACCCTATCAGCATGCTCCTTCGGGAATAGACAATATTTCGGTAATCGTTAGAAATTCGGCAATAACCCCCGAAAAAGAAAAACGAATATATGAAAGAGTGAGAGACGAGCTTAAAGTAGATAATGTTTTTTTCGACCATGAACTCGCTTTAGTTATGCTTGTCGGAGAGGGAATGCAAGAGACTATAGGAACTTCCGCTAAAGCTATGCAATCTATGGAAAAGGCAAAAGTTAATATAGAGCTGCTTAATCAAAGCATAAGCGAAGCGAGTATTATGATTGGCGTAAAACAGAAAGATTTGAATAAAGCGATAAAATCTCTGTATCAAACTTTTTTTGAGAATTAAAATTTAGTTAATCTTTTATAATTTATGAATTCTTTATTTATAATTTACTTTTTTCATAATTTAATTTATTATAGAGTAAATGTATTTAATAGGAGTTATTAAAAATGAAAGCAAGCGAAGCGTCATTGTATGAATTCATTACGAAAAGCAATACTAAATTTGTTATTCCCGTTTATCAGAGAAATTACGACTGGACGGATAAACATTGCAAAATTCTTTTAAATGATATAAAAGAAGCTGGGAAAAAGAATAAAAAACATTTTATAGGAAGTATAGTTTATGTTAATGATGATATTGTTCCTATAACCAAAGGCAAAGAGTTGATAATTGTAGACGGACAACAGAGATTAACTACAATAATACTTATATATTTAAGATTATATAAATTAGCGGACAAATTAAATGATAAAGCATTGAAAGAAGAAATTTTTGAATTATGCTTAATAAATAAACATGCAAAAGTAAAAAACGAAGAAGAAAAAATAAAATTAAAACCTACCGAAAATAACGATAAAGCATTAAAACACATTTATAAAGATAGTCCAATTAATTTTAAAGGGAAATCAAATATAATAGATAATTATATATTTTTTGAAAATAATATAACTGAAAATAATTATAAAGAAGTATTAGCTGGATTAGAAAATCTTATATTTGTCGATATGGCTTTAGGAAAAGATGACGACCCGCAAAGAATATTTGAAAGTTTGAATTCAACTGGACTCGATTTATCTCAAGGAGACTTAATAAGAAATTATATTTTAATGAAATTAAATTCGCAACAACAAACGGACATATATGAAAAGTATTGGGAACATATAGAAAATGACGCTAAAGACGAAAGTATTAATAAGGATATGGTTTCAGATTTTATTAGAGATTTTATGACAAGCGAATATAATAAAATACCAAATAAAAATAGAGTTTATGAAGAGTTTAAACAAAAATATTCTATAGACAATTTGAATGAAATAAAAAACTATTTGGGAGTATTAAAAGAATATGCAAGTTATTATAATAAATTATTAAACCCTCAAAATGAAGATGATAAAAATATATCATTGAAACTTGAAAATATAAAATCTTTAGAGGTAAATGTATCTTATCCTTTTTTCTTAAAAATTTACAAAGATTATAACGACAAAGTTATAGATAAAGAAGAATTTATGCATATAATAAATTTAATCGAGTCTTTTGTATTTAGAAGGTTTATCTGCGATGTTCCAACTAACGCCATGAATAAAATATTTATGTCATTATATAGACAAATAGATAAAAATAATTATATCGAATCATTGGAAAAACATTTATGTAATTTGAGAAGTGCTCAAAGATTTCCAAAAAATGATGAAGTGATTTCTAAATTAAAAGAAAAAAATATTTACGAAAGTATAAATCAAAAAAGAAAAATGTATTTATTTGAAAAATTAGAACAGGGTTTAGGCAAAACATTTATTAATTTTAGTCAAACTACTTATACTATAGAGCATATATTTCCGCAAAAACCAGTAAAAGAATGGAAAAAAGAATTAAACCAAAAAGATTATGATATTATGCAAGAAAAACTCCATACAATAGCTAATTTAACTATATCGGCAAATAATGGAGAACTTGGAAATAAAACTTTTAAAGAAAAGCAAGATATGAATGTAAATAACGGAGAACAAGGTTATATATACAGTAAGCTATGGCTTAACGAATATTTAAAGCAAATAGAAGAATGGAAGCCAAAAAATATTGAAGAAAGATTTTTGAAAGTTTGGAAATATCCAAATGTAATTATTACAAATGATAATGTTGAAGTAGATATATTTGAGGCAGACGACCCTACAGGTAAAAAATTGGAATATATCAAATTTAACGGAGAAGAATATAACGATATAACGGATGTATCAAAATTATTCTCTTTTATTTTAAAATATTATTACAGTGAAAAAGAGGAGTTATTTTTTACTGATGAAATTCAAAAAGTAATAAAAATAACAACGAATAAAAAAGAGCTTGTATCGGATTATCCTATACAATTAAGCGATATATATTATGCGGAAAATACTTATAGCAGCGATAAAAAATTTGATTTGATAAAAAAACTTATTGATATATTTGATAGAGAGGATGAACTTCTTATAAAATATAAATAATTAATATAAACTATAGATTAAATTATAAATTTGTATATATTTAATAATATAAGTTATTTTATTTTAGGAGAATTTTATTATGATGAACAAAAATTTAAAAGATAAAGATTATTTGGAACTTCTTTCAAAAAATTACCCAACTATAGACGATGCTTCGGTCGAAATAATAAACTTAAAGGCAATCTCTCAACTTCCAAAAGGCACGGAATATTTTTTAAGCGATATACATGGAGAATCGGAAGGTTTTGAATATTTGCTCGGCACTTCTTCGGGCGTCATAAGAGAAAAAATAGAATTATTATTCAAAAATACTTTGCCCGAAAACGAAAGAGTGGAACTTCAAATATTAATTGTCGACACGAAAAATCTTATAAATCAAAAATCGGTTAGAGAAGATTTTAACGATTGGTGCAGAATAACGATTTATAGACTTATAAGAATTTGTAAAGTGGTTATAAGCAAATATACTCGTTCAAAAATTAGAAAAAAAATGCCTTCAAATTTCGCCTATATATTGGATGAACTTTTGCAAACGGGAGACGAAGAAAATAAAGAAAATTATTATTTTTCGATAATCGACTCAATAATAGAGCTTTCGGCGGAAGAAAAATTTATGATAGCCTTATGTCAGCTAATTCGTCAATGTTCGGTAGACAGGCTTCATATAGTCGGCGATATTTACGACAGAGGACCGCATCCTGATAAAGTTATGGAAAGCATAATGAGTTTTAACGAAGTCGACATTGCTTGGGGAAACCATGATATTCACTGGCTCGGAGCTGCTAAAGGAAGTTTAATTTGCGTAGCCAATTCGGCGCGTCTTGCCATAAGATATAATAATTTCGATTTGCTCGAATACAGCTACGGAATAAATTTGCGCTCGCTTTCTTCTTTTGCAAACGAAGTTTATAAAGACGACCCTTGCGAAGTTTTTAAGCCTAACACTTTGGATAAAAATATGTATGACGAAGTGGATAAAGATTTGGCTGCAAAAATGCATAAAGCGATTTCTATAATTCAATTTAAATTGGAATGTCAATTAATAAAAAGGCATCCTAATTACGGGATGGACGAGAGAATTTTACTCGACAAAATAGATTATAAAAAAGGAACGATAAAAATTGAGGGTAAAGTTTACGAATTGAAAGATAAAAATTTTCCGACTATCAATCCCGAAAAACCGTTCGAGTTGACGGAAGAAGAAAACACTTTGATTCAAACTTTGGCGGCTTCTTTTATAAACAGTCCCGTTTTACAAAGACATACAAATTATATTTACGATAAGGGCGGAATATATAAAATATTCAACGGCAATTTGCTTTATCACGGATGCATCCCAACGAAAGAGGACGGAACTTTTGACGATGTTTATATTGACGGACAATATTTATCTGGAATGAAATATTTGAAGCAAGTGGAAGATAAAGTGAGAAAGGCCTTTTACTGCGAAGTCGGAAGCGAGGAACAATTAAACGCTCTCGATTATTGCTGGTATTTATGGAGCGGTCCGAAATCTCCTCTATTTGGAAAAAATAAAATGACTACTTTTGAAAGATATTTTATTGAAGATAAAGCGACTCATAAAGAACATTACAATCCTTACTATTATCATATAGAACATAAAGAATATTGCAAAAGTATATTGAAAGAATTCGATTTGGATGTAGATAAATCGCATATCGTAAACGGACATGTTCCCGTAAAAACTCATAAAGGCGAAAGTCCGATAAAAGGCGAAGGAATACTGCTCGTTATAGACGGCGGATTATCGAAAGCATATCATAAAAACACTGGAATCGGCGGATATACTTTAATATCGAATTCTAATGTTATGATTATTGCCGAACATCGTCCTTTTGCGGAAGTCGTGGAATCTGGTTTTAAAATCTCTCCGAAAACTACGATAGTGGAAAGATTTAATAAAAGAATCACGGTTGGCGAAACTGACACTGGAAAAGCGCTTTCAAAAAGAATTTCTGATTTATCCGAACTTTTGGACGCCTACAAAAGCGGAATGGTAAAAGAGAAGAGAGAATAATTATAAGCGGTTTCATGTGAGCGATTATAACGAAACTTTGACAAGGCAAGATTTTATTAATCCTTTAATATATTATTATACTTACAAATATAAATCAATAAGAGTGGAATAATTTCATTTACCTATCTATTAAGTCTTTTATATTGACAAAAAGAACTTGTTATAATATCATATTTATGAATTGATATTTGATAATTTTGTCAATAAATTTTTTAAGGAGTTAATAAATGGCTGTTCCAAAGCATAGAAAATCGAAATCAAAAAAATTGTCGAGGAGAGCGGCAAACGAAAAAAGATTTTTAGGTTCGTTGTCGATATGTCCTCAATGCGGAGCCGAAAGAATGCCTCATAGAATTTGTCCCGAATGCGGTTTTTATAAAGATAGAGTTATAAAAGCTCCGAAATCCCAAAACGAAGGATAAAAAAACTATAATAAGATAATTCGGGAGTTTTAATGAATTTAGCTATAGATGTTGCAAGTGGCGAAAAACCTATAGAGGAATTGGTAGGCGGAGCTATCAAATCTTTATCGTTGAATGACGATGTTAATTTGATATTAGTCGGCGGAGAAAAAAATATAACTCGAGCTTTATCAAAATTAAAATACGATAAAAATAGAATAGATATAAAACATACCAATCAAATTATAGATATGAACGAAAGTCCCTCCGTTGGAATAAAACATAAAAAATACGCGTCCGTATTGGTTGCGGCTCGTTTGGTTTCAAATAAGGAAGCGGAAGGTTTTTTCTCGCCTGGAAATACAGGAGCGACTTTAGCGGCGGCTTTAACCGAAGTTGGAAGAATAAAAGGCGTTATGCGTCCTCCTTTGGTTTCCACTCTTCCTAAAATGGGGGGCGAATTCTGTATGATGGATATGGGAGCAAATGTCGATTGCACTCCCGATTATATAGCGCAGTTTGCCGTTATGGGCAGAGTTTTTGCAAAAAGATTTTTGAAAATAAATAACCCAAGAGTAGCACTTTTGAATATCGGGGAAGAAAACAGCAAAGGAAATGCCGAAACTAAAAAATTCTTTGAAAGACTCGAAAAAGTAAAAAAAATTAATTTTATCGGAAATATTGAACCAAACGATATGTTAAAATCGGATTTTGCGGATGTCGTAATTTCGGACGGTTTCAGCGGAAATTTGGTTTTGAAGACGATGGAAGGCACGGCGACTCTTATGGTTAATCTTCTTAAAACGGAAATCAAAAAAAATCCAATAAGTATTATGGGCGGGCTTATGATGAAACCCGTTTTTAATAGTTTGAGAAATCAAATGAGTTCCGATTCGGTAGGTTCGGCGATACTTTTGGGGTTAAATGGCGGAGCTTTCGTAGGACATGGAAAGACGGGCGGAAACGGAGTGAAAAATGCCGTTTTGAATATGTATGATTTTTTGGACGCTAAAATCAACGAAAAAATA
Source organism: uncultured Brachyspira sp. (assembly GCA_934725525.1). Taxonomy (GTDB): domain Bacteria; phylum Spirochaetota; class Brachyspiria; order Brachyspirales; family Brachyspiraceae; genus Brachyspira. The sequence goes on from CAKVCG010000025.1 coordinate 14,244, forward strand.
GCTAAAGAACTTTACGAATCTGGAGTAAAGAGAAGAATTTTTTAATTCGTAAATTTAAATTAAGACATGAAATTATAAAAGGAAAATTTTAAATGGTATATATAAAATCTTGCAAACATTCTTATAAAACGGAAAAAACTCGCATGTCTTCTTCCGATTTGGTATTAGAGCCTATAAAAGAAGCGATTAAAGGAATGAACCCTTTCGATATAGACGCCGTAATCTGCGCGACAACAACTAAAGATTATGTTTATCCTTCAACTGCTTGCATGCTTGGAGGAAAATTAAAAGCTAAAAACGCGTTTTGTTTCGATATAGAAAGCGATTTTACGGGATTTATATCGGCGTTGAGACTCTCTTACGCGTTTGTTGAAAGTAAAAGATATAAAAATATTTTGGCGGTAGCGTCAGAATCTTTTTATATAAGCGATGATACCGATAGATTTGACGACGCGGGAGTTGTGGCTTTGGTTACGAGCGAAAAATCAAATATTCAAATAGATTTTATAGATTCCGAAACAAACGGCGATGCTTTTGAAAATTGCTATATACCAATGGGAGGTTCGGCAAAACCTTACACTAAAGAAGGAGTAATTAATAAAGAACATTTCATTTATATAAAAGATGGTAAAATATTCGAGGAAGAATCGAAAAATGCGGCTTTATATGTGAAAGAAACTTTATCAAAAAATAATATAGAGCCAGATTTTTATATTCCCTCTTATTTCAATAAAGAATCCTACGATAATTTTGTAAATAATTTATCGGTTGATAAAGATAAAGTATATTCAAAAATGCAAAACGCTCATTCTTCTTTAAGCGCTTCGGTTGGCGTGGCATTTTCTATGGCTTTGGAAGACGGAAGTATAAAAAAAAATAATAAGGTAGCTTTATGCGGTTATGGCAGCGGTTATACGAAAGCGATTGCCGTTGTTAAAGTTTTATAATAAGGAATATTTTAAATAGAATTGTTTTAATGAAGGATTATATTATGAAATTAGGTAAATTTCGTTTTGGAGGCGTGCATCCTCATGACAGCAAAGACACGGCTAATATAGCTTCGTCAAACATGGAAAATTCTCCAAAAAGCGTCTTAATATCTATGGCACAGCATATAGGCGCTCCCGCTAAAATCTTAAAAAATAAAGGCGATAAAGTCGAAAGAGGCGAAATAATCGGAGAGGCAAACGGATATGTTTCGGGAAATGTTTCTTCTTCCGTAACGGGTTCGGTGGCTTCGGTAGAAATAGCTCCGCAACCGCTTGGTAGAGGAGCTAACGCTTTGCTTATAAATGTAGAGCCTAACTCTTATAATTTGCCGTATTCGGAAAAATCAAATTTTATGTCGTTATCGGTTGAAGAGATGTCCGACAAAATCAAAAAAGCGGGCATAGTCGGTATGGGAGGAGCTACTTTTCCTGCGAATGTTAAAGTTGACGGAGCGGCTAAAGGCGGTTGCGATACTTTAATTATAAACGGTGTGGAATGCGAGCCTTATATTACGAGCGATTATAGATTGATGCTTGAAAATA
>CAKVCG010000026.1 GCA_934725525.1 uncultured Brachyspira sp.
AATACTTTTAGCGATATGAGTATTAATAATAATTTTACGCTTAAAAGAGGCGAGAAAAAAGATTATACTATAAGATACATATGGAAAGGAATTACGGGCTTCTACGAATGCGCCGATGTAACTTATACTTTAGAGTTTAAATCCGCATCATAACTATATTAAGATAATTATAAATCGGGCATTGGAAAATAATTCCTCTGTCCGATTTTTATATGCATATAAAGATTTGCAAAAATGTAATTTGTATAATATAATAATAAATATATTAATTTTATCTTTATTATTAAAGGGGTTTTATTATGGAATCTTTTATGGACAATTTAAGGGAAAAAGTTAAAGCTAATCCCAAAACTATCGTGCTTGCCGAAGGTTATGACGAAAGGCATGTTAAAGCGGCGGTAATATTAAAAAAAGAAAAGCTTGCAAAAAGCGTTATACTTTTGGGAGATAGGGCAAAAATCGAATCTTTGGCAAAAGAAAATTCTTTAGAAATTGACGATTTTGCAAGAATATTCGACCCGAAAACCGAATATAAAACCGAAAGCTATATTGAAATGCTTTTTAAGAATAGAGAAAAAAAAGGAATGACTAAAGACCAAGCTAAAGAGTTAATCGTTTACAATTCCGTTTATACGGGAGCGGCTATTCTTGCGGACAATGGAGCGGACGGAATGGTTGGGGGAGCGGTTTACGCCACTGGCGAAATGTTGAGAGCGGCTTTATTTTTGATAGGATTAAAACAAGGAATAAAAACGCTTTCAAGCACTTTCTTTATTGAAAGTTCCGATAAAGCTTTATTCGATGACGGAATCGCATGCTTCGCGGATTGCGCTGTTATACCCGACCCTAACGCCGAACAGTTAGCGGACATTGCGGAATCCACAGCGGAATCTTTTAAGACAATGACGGGAAAAGACCCGAGAGTGGCGCTACTTTCGTTTTCTACAAAAGGCTCGGCTCAACATGAATCTGTCGATAAAGTTATAGAAGCTAAAAAGATTTTGGAATCTCGAAATTTTAATTTTGTTTTTGACGGAGAGTTGCAATTTGACGCCGCTATTGTCCCTAAAGTGGGCGAACAAAAAGCTCCAAATTCAAAGATAAAAGGAAACGCAAATGTTCTTATATTCCCAAATTTGAATGCGGGAAATATAGGATATAAGATAGCCCAAAGGGTGGGAAAATGCACGGCTATCGGTCCTATGCTTCAAGGAATTGCAAAACCAGCGAACGATTTGTCTCGCGGTTGTTCTGCTCAAGATATAGCCGATTTGGCCGTTTTAACTTCATTACAGTAATTTAGAAAATTTTAGAAAACGATAATAAAAATTAGAAAATAATTAATAAAGCCTTATAAATAATATAGGGCTTTATTTTTTATTCTTTTGTATTTGATTTTTATTTTATAAATTGTTGAATTAAGTTTTTTAATCTACGCTATATTCGGCTCCGTTGTCTCCGCTAATAACGAATCTATACGGGCTTCTTGGAAAATGTTTAATCAAATAATTGTAAAGTAAAGTGGAACTCTGAAGAATATAACTATTCGTATTATAATAAAAATAATTTGGATAGTTCAAAACATAATCGTAATAAGGATTATTTTTAGAACTTACAAGCTCTCCTATTTTATTATTTACCTTCCATAAAAAATAAACGGACTTATCGGTAAAATAATTTGTTTCAGATTGACTTAAAACATAAGCGAAATAATCAGCCGATTTTATATAATCGTAATTCTTATAATTATTCATAGCCGATTTATAACTTTCAAATACCTCTTCTGTATTTTTAAAATCGTTCGTCATATATCTTAAATAACTCCAACCTATTATAGGACCGTAATAAGTGTCATATCTCACCAAAGCCCAATCTTCGTTTTCTCTATCTATAGCGTTATATACATTCGTTTTATTAAGAACTTTCACAAAATCGTAATTGTATAATTTAAATAGTTCGTTTTCTTTTCCGTCTATAGCGGGAATTCTATCTCTTATTATTATTCCGTTTCCTATTATATAATAATCTTTTTCAAAATGGGGTTTTATTTTTTCTATTCTTTCTCTCACTGTCTTAATCGTATTATCGTAATCGGATTTTTCTCTTTGACTCAATTCAAAAGGGAGAGATTCTGGAAAGTAAGATTTATTATTTAAAATGCTTTCTTGCAAAACGCTCGTTCTGTATCTGTCGGAAAATCTTCTTAAATAATTGACATTCGTTATAAAACTTCCTTTATCTTCTTTGGAATTAATATTTTTGAATCTATGCCTTACGCTGAAATAATATGCGAAATCTTTTAACGGAAATACGCTTTCGCTGTCTTGAATTATTCTATCAAAAACATAACCGTTGAAAGAATAAGCGCCGTTTCTTTCTATTATTCCCATTTGACTATAAATATTTTTCAAAGTGCTGGAATTATTTGTTAGACTTACTTCTTTTCTTTCTTCTCCTTCGACTATTCCTTCGGATATTAATTTTGTATAAAATTCTTCCACATATAATGGATTATTCTCTATCATATAAATTAAAGCCTGTCCTAAAAGATAAGAAGCTTCGCTCTCGTAGTAACTTGAAGGGTAAGTAAATAAGAATCTTGCCAAAGTTTCAAAACCTTCTTTATAATTTGAAGCTAATATTTGATTTCTCCCTTTTATAAATGTATTTATTTCGTTATATGGCGTTTGCGCTTCTTCCTGCTGTGTTTTAGGCAATGACTGCAAAAAATCGCTTAAAGCTCCGTAATCTTCTGTTTTTTCTATGCTTCTTAATTTTTGCATTTCGTCTATGGAATCTTTTACCTTGCAAGAAATTAAAGCCGTAATAAATAATATAATAATTAAATAGATTCTATTTATTTTATTCATTAATTTATACCTTCGTAAATTTTTATATTTATTCTATTCCTAAAACTATTTAAAATTGATTTTGAAAAACTATTGTCTTTTTTACCCAACATTTCGTTTACCAAATCCTCACATTCTTTAATTGAAATCGCTCTTATGGTATTTTTCACTTTAGCTATAGAATTAATCGACATTGACAATTCTCTTATTCCAAGTCCGAGTAAAACGGGTGTGTATAAAGCGACTCCTCCCATCTCTCCGCATAAAGTTATTCTTTTATTTGCATTATTAGTGGAATCTATTATATGTTTTAATATTCTCAAAATTGATATATCTATAGGATTATATAAATCGCTTAATTTTTCGTTTGTTCTATCGCAAGCCATCATATATTGAACCAAATCGTTCGAACCTATTGATATAAAATCCGCCTCTTTAAGTATTAAATCTATAATAACCGCAGCCGAAGGAGTTTCTATCAAAGCTCCAATTTTTATATTTTCGTTATATTCTATATTTTCTTTCTTTAGTTCTAATTTTATTTCTTCAATAAATTTTTTCGTTTCGGTAATCTCTTCTAAAACGCTTATCATAGGAATCATTATTTCAATATTACCGAAAGCCGAAGCTCTTAAAAGCGCCTTTAACTGCTCTTTAAATACATTTTTATTTGATAAACAGAATCTTATAGCCCGCCATCCCAAAAAAGGATTATCTTCTTTTTTGAAATCCGTTAAGCCCAAAGCGGGAGACATTTTATCTCCTCCTATATCCAAAGTTCTTATAACGACCCTTCCTCTCATTTTAGAAACTATATTTTTATATACTCTAAATTGAACCTCTTCGCTTGGAAAAACTGAATTCTCATTTTCATTTATGTCGGAAAAAATATATAAAAATTCAGTTCGGTATAAACCTATTGAATCTATTCCGTATTTTAATAAACTTTCCGTTTCTTCTGGAATATCGATATTTGCGTTTACTTTTATCTCGACTCCGTCTTTCGTTATTGCTTTTTCTCTTGCGTCAATTATCGATTGCTCTTTATACTTTTTTATGTTTTCGGTTAGTATCGTATAATTTTCTATATCTTTTTTATTCGGATTTATTATAACTATATTGCTTTTGCAATCGACAATTATTTTTTTATCGTTTTTAATTTTATTCGATATATCGGCGACATTAAATATTGTGGGTATTCCGAAAGATGTGGCAAGTATCGAGGCATGCGAAGTGTAACCTCCGCTTTCCACTATAAAACCGCTAACTCCTAAAGCGTTAAATTTCAAAACATCGCTTGGAGTCAAAGTTTTCGCTATAACTATGCAGCCTTTTGGAATTTTATTTGAATCTTCCGAAGTAGATTGAATCAAATTTTTTATCACTCTCGATTTTATATCTATAATATCGCTCATTCTTTCCGATAAGGTTTTATCACTGAAGGAAGATAGTCTATCTAAATACTCGGAAACTACATTATCGTATATATATTCTATATTGAATAATTTTTCTTTTACTTCGTTTTTAACTCGCTCTATAATAACTTTATCTTTAAGCATTAATATATGCATAGATAAAATATTTTTAATATTGTTATCCGTATATTTTTGTATATCTTCTATTTCTTTTATTGATTTTTCTATGGCAAAGTCAAATCTTTTATATTCTTCTTCAATATCTTCTCTTTCTATTCTATATATCGGAGTATTAATAGAATCTATATACAAAAAAGAGTTTCCGATAGACACATAGTCGCCCACCCCATGTCCTTTTAATATAGTTCTTTTATCTCGCATAAAAACTCCGACATACTATATTACTTTATTAATATGAAAATAATATTATAAAATATAATATTTTCAATAGTAATTTATAATATGTTTGAATATTCATTTTATATTTTTTAACATTTCTATTACTATTTTAGTAGAATTTTCCGAAGCTTCTACAACAAATTTAGGAAAATCAACTACGGCATTACTGTCGGCTTTATCGGATAGCGAACGAATAATTACAAATGGGATTTTATACATTAATGAAACATGAGAGACGGAAGCGCCTTCCATTTCTATAGCTCCCGCTTTGAATTTTTCTTGTATATATTTTACTTTAGTTCTATCTCCAATAAACTGGTCGCCCGTAGCTATAGTATCTATATATACTTTATTATTTTTAATCACTCTTTCTGCGGATACTTTTGCAAGTTCGATTAGATATTTATCGGCGGGGTAATAATTGGTATTGTATCCTTTAACTAAAACTGTTAATTCGTCTCCGTCTAATGCGCTTGTGTCAAAATCATGTTCTATTAAATCTTTTGAAATAACGATATCGGCTATATTGTAATTGGGGTTAGCAGAACCTGCAACGCCTGTAAATATTATTTTTTTCACTTTAAATCTTTCTATTGCTATTGTAGCGGCTACTGCAGAATTGACTTTTCCAATTCCAGATTTTAACAAAACTATATCCTTATCGCATAATTTTCCTTTGTAAAATAAAATACCCGCTATTTCTATTTCTTCAATATTTTTAATATTGTTTTTTAAATTGTTTATTTCGGAGTCCATTGCCCCTATTATCGCTATAATTTCCATTTTATATGTCCTTAAAATAGTATATAAACATAAATGTAAAAAATTAGCGGAGCTATAAGCCGTATTCTGTCTTGGATAAACATTTATCTTATCATTATATCGCTATAACGATTTAGCGAGCCACCTGAAACTTTGAAAAGGGCAATCTATATCGTTTCGTTTTGCTCTTGCCTCTCATGGGGTTTGCACTGCCATCTATATCGCCATAAATGCGGTATGCTCTTACCATGCCTTTTCACCCTTACCCAATATGGGCGGTATATTTTCTGTTGCACTTTCCATAGGCTTTCGCCTTCAAGCCGTTAGCTTGCATGAAGCCCTTTAGAGGTACGGACTTTCCTCGGCATTATTAACTTAAATACCGCGTTTATCTACCCCGCTTATAATAGTTTATTACATGGGGCTCAAAAAGTCAATCGGTTATTAAATTTTAAAAAGATATAAGATAATGGATATATCGATACTTTTAAGTTTTTACTAAATAATAATTATTTTATTTAAAATTAAAAACGAGACTAATGAAATAATCTCGCTTTTAATTTTATGACTTATAAACTTATTTTGTCGCTTTATTTCTTAATCTTTCCATTGGATTAATAATATCGGTAACACGAACTCCGAAGTTTTCATCTATAACTACAACCTCGCCTTTCGCTATAAGTTTACCATTAACGAGCAAGTCGACAGGCTCTCCCGCCAATTTTTGAAGTTCTATAATAGAACCTTCTCCAAGTCCCAATATATCGCGAATAGTCATAGTGGCTCTTCCCAATTCCACCGTCATATTCATCGTTACATCCATGAGTAATCCGATATTACCCGTTCCTTGGATATCCGCAGCCGGCATTAAAGAATTGAATTCAGCATGTTGAACTCCTAATTGATTAGAAGGTTCAAATTCATTATTACGAGTATCTCCTCCGTTAGAACTACCTGAAGAACCATTACCGGAAGACTTATTATTTCCTATAAGATTCTGTAAAAGAGGAAGTTCCATAGCAAATATATATGGAGCGTTTTCAAATTCACCTTCTATAGAAACCATTCCGTTAACTATAGCTAAATTACCCGATATATTAACGGTTGTAGCGTCTTCCAATACCGAAGTTTCAACAGGGAGATTATTAAAGCTGCCCCCGAATCTTGAGGTTAAAGCACTGTCCGATGAGCCTATCATCTGAGAAAATGCTTCTTTCAATACTTGCGCCACCATATCGTTTAGAACCTCTTCTTTTTGTCCCATCATTAAAGAAGCCACAGACAAAGCCTCGTTTTCTCCCATAAAATAGTAAACATTTCCGCTGATAGAACCGGTATAGGAAACTTTTGCTTCTATCATTTTGCCTGATAGCATTTGCTGTAAGTTAGCGGTATTTCCTATAGTAGTGGTAATATTAGTTATGGAAACATTCTTCGTGGAAATAGACGACAATGAGAAAGCTTGATTATCCGCTATAATTTTAGCGGCCTCGTTAAAAAGTTGTTTGTCTACATTTCCATCGGATGCGTTAGAATCCGTTCCCCCAAAAGCCTCGTCAGAACCTTTAAGCAAAGCTTCTATTTCATCTTGAGATAATGCGCCGTCGCTTATCATAAATTATTCCTCCTCTTTTAATAAATCTTCTTCGGTTATATCGGCCTCTCCGTCCATGACTCCCGTAAGTTGAACAGCCATTCTGCTTCCGGATATACCAGGACGGCATAAGAATTTCTTTCTCGTTCCAACCTTAAATATAACAGGGTCTGTTATTTTAGTATCGGTAAATTTAACGACATCGCCCTTTTGAAGATTAAGAATATCCGAAAGAGGCAATTGCATAGAGCCAAGCTCTGCCGAAGTTTCAATATATATATTCTGTAGTTTTTCTTTAATAATTTTTAAGTTTTCAATCGTACTTCCTCTTTTAATAGAAGCATACCAATATTGAGCCGATAATTTTGAAAGTATAGGTTCTATCGTAATGTAAGGAATACAAAAATTCATCATACCTTCGACATCGGCAACTTTCGTCTCTAAAGTAATTAAAACAACCATATCGTTAGGGCTTACCATTTGAGCAAATTGAGGATTCGTTTCAATAGAGCCTAAACGAGGTCTCAAATCTATAACATTAGACCATGCTTCCCTTAAATTTCCTAATATTCTCACTATAATTCCTTCCATAACGGAAAGCTCTATATCGGTAAGCTCTCTGTTTAGATTTTTAGGGCTTTCTCCAGGTCCTCCAAATAATCTATCTATAATCGTGAAAGTTATCGAAGGGTCAATTTCCAAAATCGAACTTCCTTTAAGTGGGTCCATACTAATCATAGCCAAAGTTGAAGGATTGCTTACGCTTCTAATAAATTCTTCATAAGTAAGCTGGTCTACGCTTGCGACATGGATGCCAACTAAAGTTCTTAACTGCGCCGATAAAGAAGTAGTGGTAACTCGGGCGAAGTTTTCATGCATCATTTGAAGCGTTCTAATTTGATCTTTTGAAAATTTATCGGGACGCTTAAAGTCGTAAATTTTTATTTTTCTATGCTCTACTTCAACGCGTTTGGTATCGATATTATCCAAACTTTTCCCGGACGATATTGCGCTCAATAACGCGTCAATTTCGCTCTGTGATAATACTTCCGTCATACGAATATCCTTAACCTTTTTCAAATTAACTTAATATAAAGTCTACGAAAAATACATCGTCTATTTGACCGTTTCTAAGCATACTATTTATTTCTCTTTTAATATCGGCTTTTAACTGTTCTCTTCCTTCATTCGTTCTTAATTGATCGAAGTGATAAGAACTTATTATAGCGTATACTCTATCTTTTATCATATAAACTCTTTCGGGAAGTTCCACAGCCAACTGCTTAATGTTAGTTCTATAACCTAAAACTATACTTACCTTAACATATCTCGTAACATCCACATCCGCAGTGTTTACATTAAAATCAGGAGTAATGGCAAAATAAGTCGGAGGCGGTTGTTTTATCATATCGTCCGCGATTCCGCCCTGAACTCCATAAGCTCTACCCACGCCTTTTGAAACGACAAACGCTATAACTGCAGAGATTAAAGCCACGACTAAAATGGCAGCAATAATCATAAGTATTTTAATAATCATAGGGCTTATGGTAAATTTTTTCTTAGATTTTTCTTCGGATTGTTCCTCTTCTTCGCCTTCTTCTAATTCTAAATTTTCTTCGTCTGCCATATTATTTCCTCTCTTAAATATAATATTTTAATTTTTAATATTATATAGCGATAAGATAAATATATCAATTCTTATGTTAACTTAATAAATATTTACCGCTTTTAAATTAATATCGGTATAGTAAAAAAATACTTAACATATTTTTTGAGATACATGTTAAGAAATGATTTTCATTATTAATATGTGTAAAGAAAATATAATAAATATTAATTTTTTGTCATATTATAGGTATTCCCGTCATAAGATAAAGTTCCTTTGGTAGCGCTTTCAAAATTAACGGTATATTTATCGAAACTATAACTTGTATCGCCTTTTTTTGTTAATACATTTTCGCCCCAATATTTAATAGAAATATTTTCTCCTCTAATGTTTCTACCTTACAAGATAAGGATAGCCCGATGAATTTACTGTAAAATCTGTTATTTCGCCATCGCCTTGAACAGTCCAATTTCCTATATATTTTGAATCGATTGTTACTATTGGGTTTTCTCTTGATTTACAACTTATAGATAAAGCCGATATAAAAGATAATATAAATATTAGAATAAAAGTTTTTTTCATTTTTGCCTCCGATTAAGAATATAATTTATATAAGTATTTTGTCAATCATATTTTGTTGAAAAACGGAAAAATAATCAATTTAATATTGTAAAAAATATTTTTTAATGATAGAATTAAACCATAAAAATAAAATTAGAATAATTTAATAAAATTAAATATGGGGAAGCTATGAAGTTTAGATGTTTTAAAAAAGATATAGTAAAATCAATCGGAGTAACCGAAAATGTCGTTGAAGGAAAAGTGATTTACAATATAGAAAGCAATGTGCTTTTTCATCTTTCGGGCAATACGCTTACATTAACGGCGACTGACGGCTCGGTTTGGGCGAGAAGCAGAATAATATTGGACGATTGCGAGGGAGAAGGTTCGGTTGCAATATACGCTAAAAAAATAAGTTCTATTTTAAAAGAAATGCCAGACGGTTTAATTTCTATAAATGTCGAAGAAAACGAAAAAATCAATATAGAATCCGAAAACGGAAAAATAAAACACTTAATAATCGGAATGAAAGCGGACGATTTTCCGCAATATCCAGAAAGTGAAGAAGATATAACTTATACGATGCTTCCGACAAAAGAATTGGTTACTATGATTAATAAAACCATAACCTCTATAGCGAAAGAGCCTTTCAAACCCGCTTTAAGAGGAATATATTTTGAAAAAACCGATTCAAAATTTGTGGCGGTTGCAACGGACGGAAGAAGAATGGCAATTATAGAGAGGGAATTTGACGGAATAGAAAACGGTTCTTTTTCAATAATAATAGAGCCGAAAGTTTTAAATGAAATACTCGTGACTGCAAATTATGACGAAGTGGAACAGGTAAAAATGGGAGTAGACGGGCAGCAAGTTTATTTTCAAGTGGGAAAATACGATTTCGTTTCAAGTCTTATCGAAGGAAAATATCCTAATTTTAGACAAGTTATACCGAAAGAATTCGCTTATAGTTTCAGAGTAAATAAAAACGATTTGCTTGACGCTATAAGAAGAATCGTGCCTATGATTAACGATGTTCGCTCGAAAAGAATGATATTAAATGTATCCGAAGAATCGCTCAAAGTTAAGGGAATAAATCAGGAAATGGGAGAATCCGTAGAAGAAATCGACATAAAATATTCGGGCGATGACAATTCCGTTGCTTATAATTATACTTATATTCAAGATGTTATCAAACAGATAGATTCGGAAATTGTCGCTTTCATGGTAAATAAAGATTCGAGTCCGACTCTTATAAAAGAAATAGAAAGAGACGATTATTATTTTATCATTATGCCAATGAGTATAGGCGAAGAGTAATTAATTTTTCTTAAATTATTTTCAATTTTTAAAATGAAAAGTAAAAGAGAAAACGCGGATTTAAATAAAAGAAATTTAAATAGATGGCGTTTGATACTCGGAAATTTTGCCGAAGATAATTTGAAAGTTGACGGCGAATATTTTGAAATTGACGAAACTTTAAATTTTTTATACGACAGAGAATACTCCGAAAATAACGGATATTCCTTAAATAATTTAAACGATTTAAATAATTCAAAAGAAAGAAGACTCGGAAAAGAAAAAAGCGCTTTAACCGTTCCAAAATGGATTTCAAAAGTCAAAAAATTATTCCCAAAAGAAACCGTTGAAATAATGCAAAATCAGGCTTTAGAAAGATATAAATTAACTGAAATTCTAACGGACGAAGATATACTTAAAGAAATCGAACCAAATATTGAGCTTTTGAAAAATATTCTCGCTTTCAAAGACACAATGAGCGGAAATGTGAAAAAATTAGCCTACGAAATAGTAAAAAAAACCGTTGAAGAAATTAAAAAGAAAATGGAAATTGAAATAAAAAAAGTTTTTTACGGACATAAACTTCCAAATTCGACTACGGCAAATAAAGTATTTAAAAATCTCGATATAAAAAAAACCGTTAGGCATAATTTGAAAAACTATAATTATAAAGATAAAAAATTTTTTGTAGATAAATTATATTTCAATCAAAATATAAAAAAATATAATCCTTACAATATAATAATTCTTATAGACGAAAGCGGTTCGATGCTAGATTCGGTTATTTATACGAGCATTATGGCTTCAATTTTTGCCAATTTGCCTTATTTGTCCGTCAAACTTATAATATTCGATATTTCGGTAGTCGATTTGAGCGAATATACAAGAGAGCCGATAGACATATTATTTAAAGTTCAATTAGGCGGAGGAACAGATATCGCACAGGCTTTGGAATACGCGAAAAAAATAACTGTTGCTCCAGACAAAACAATCGTCCTTCTTATAAGCGATTTATTCGATAGCAATGATTATAAACTTATGTATAAAGTCGCAAGCGATATAATAGAAAGCGGAAGCAAATTATTCGTTTTAACCGCTTTGGATTATAACGAGAATATTAGCTACGATAAAGAAGCTGCAAAACATTTTTCAAAAATAGGAGCGAAAGTCGGAGCTTTAACGCCGAATAAACTTTCAAAATGGATTAGCGAAACTATATCTTAACTTAATTAAGATTATAAAATCTTAATATCAAAATAAAAGCAGAATAAATATTATTAACAAATATTATTCCGCTTTTAATTCTTTATTTTAATTTTCGTTCCCACTGTAAGCTATTATTGTTTATTAATAGTGTAATCATTACCATAATAACTTAAAGTTCCATTTACAGAGCTACTGAAAGAAAAAGTGGCATCTCCCACAGTCCAACTTGTGTCGCTATTTTTGGTTACAATAGAACCAAAGTCTACAGTTGTATCGCTTCCAGCATAGCCATATTGGCCACCATTAATGAAGCGACCTTCTCTGTCATAAACATATACACCTGCACTATAACCTGAACCTGAACTATCATACTCTACATTGATTAAAAGGGCTCTATTTGTAGTAGTTCCATAAACCCAAGTTCCATAATATTGGGATGGAATTTCCACAGCAGCTGGTTTTTCGTTCGATTTACAGCTTATAGATAAAGCCATAACTAAAGCTCCTACGACCATGTAGGTGAAAATTGTTTTGATATTCTTCATGCGAATATCCTCCTTTTGTAAAAAAATTAAATTGATTTATAACTAAATAGAGATTTTTAATTCTCTCTGATAAGTTATCGAAAGTAAACGAAGTTAAAAAAGATTTAATTAAATTTAGAATTGCAAAATTATTTTCACTGTCATTGCGAGCGTTAGCGTGGCAATCCAAACAAATTGGATTACTTCGGGCTTTGCCCTCGTAATGACGGTTTTTCCAAATATTGCAAAATAATACGCCTAAAAATTTAAGAGTTTTAGAAAATTGCGATATATAAAATTTAAAATTATTTAAAAGATATAATAATGGCTTTGCTTTGCTTTGCTTTGCTTTGCTTTGCTTTGCTTTGCTTTGCTTTGCTTAACAAAATTACAGTATTTCTCTTCATGTTTTTATAATCCATACAGATTTTTTTCATTAATTTAATTGAATTATACGATATTCAAAAAATTTGTAAATAGTTCAGCTAAAAAATTTACTGCAAATTAATTACTGTTCTATATAAAAAATCTCTTCTTTCCGTAGCGTATTTTGTTCTCGGAGAGCTTGGATATTCTTCTATATATTGATTATAAATTTGATAAGCCTTGTTAAAATCTCGCACATTATTATTTCCTCTTTCGTATATTTCTGCAAGAAGAAGCAAAGCGTCTGGTTTTTTGCTAAATTTATTATCCGCGCTCAACGATTTTTCAAGTATATTTACTCCGTCAGATATTTTTCCTATTCTTTTCAAACTGTCGGCAATTTCGTATGAAGCGTTTCCATAGATTGGAGTTTTCGCGTATTTATTTATAACCTCGTTAAAATAATTAATCGCCTCTTCGTTATTGTTTTCCGATTTTCTAACTATTCCCATAGAATATAGCGCGGCGGCTTTTTGATTATTATTTGCGTTATTCAAATCGTAAGCCTTTTTATACATATCGAAAGCCTTCGTATAATCTTTGTTGTTATTGTAAATATCGGCTATTCTAAAATGACTGTAAACGGAATATTTTGAATTAGGATATTGAGAGATAACATTGCTATAATTATTTACGGCGTTTGAATAATCTTTTATATTTTTTAGTTCTTCCGCCGAATTAAATAAAGTTAAAGTTTCTGGATTTTCGCTTCTTCTATTTTGAGAATTTTCAGAAGACAAATTTAAAGAATTCGTAGAAACATTATTATTTGTAATTGAAATTTGACTCGAGCTGTCCGCAATAATGCTACTAATATTATTATCGTTATTAGTCATTATGTCTCTTTCTGCATCTAATAACATAGCGTTTGTATTCATATTACTTTCATTTGAAACGCTATTTGTTACATTAATCGTATAAATATATCTTCTTATAATATTTTCTTCGTTATCGACTTGAAAATTCAATTTTGCGATTCCAGAAGTTAAAGTAGTAAAAGTTAAAAAACTGTTCGTTTTGTCTCTCGTAAATCTCACGAAATCTAAATTAGTCGAATAGCTCGTTATACGAATATACCTGTCAAAATTCGTTGCGTTTAATCTAATCGAAAAAAGCGTATTATTCGCCAAATCGACTGTTTTTATAAAATCGCTTTCCAAAGGTCCGCCTTTAGTTCTGTTTATAGTTTCGTTCGTCACAACTCGATTATCGGGATTAACCGTTATTGTATTTTGAGCGAAAAGAGAAGTAAACATAATTAAATTAACGATAAATAAAAAAATCTTAAATCGCATAAATATCTCCTATTCTTTATTTTGATTATTTAGTTTCTTCGTTTTTTGAATTTTAGCGTAATTTTTTGAATATTCTATTTGTTCCATATCCAAATTATTTTTTGTCGAAAGCATCTCGCCTTTAATAATTTTTTCCTCGTCCTCTTTCATAGTCGCTACCGCTCTTGAATTTTCTTCTTCGGGGCTTAAATGAACTACTTTCGATTTACTACGAAAACCGATTAAAATTCCAATTAATACGGTTAAAACAAGCCATGCCGATATAATTGTAGTTAAAAATAAAACTCTTTTTGTTTCATACAAATTTTTAAATAAATCTTTAATTTTTCCAATCATTGCCATTTATAATTTTGCCTCTATAAAAATTAAAATAAATTCATAAAAAATAAAAAACTACTTAACATAATATTCGTAATATTTATTATAGAGTATAGAAAAAAAATTTCAATAATTAGTTTCAAGTAAAATAAAATAGTTGACAATTTTAAAAAAAATACTATTATATATAGATTTTGAATATATCGTTCTTTGAAAGGGGATGCTCTGGCTTCGACTGCGATGGTTGAGTCATATTTTGCATAGTCGCGCTTGGCGTATGCGCGTTAATATCATGCCAAAATTATAATTGCAGACGAATATGCAATTGCAGCCTAAATAAGGCTGTCGCTGATTTTATGATTTGTCTATGGGTTATATTATCGGCGTTGAAACACATAGAACTTGCATGCGAGCGCCGTTTGAACTCGGTTGCAAGTATAATCAAACTAATCTTACGGTTTTCTGCTTATCTTATAGCCGTAGGGTGAAACTTCAAAGATAAGATATGCTATGTAGACGAATATGGGGCGCTTCGTAGGACGCGGGTTCGAGTCCCGCCATCTCCAATCTCTCCGGTCGCTCGTAACGACAATGCATTTTTTATATTGACAATATTTTTAATATCGTATAATATCAATCAAAATAAAAACGACATATATGTCATTTTATTATTTTATAAAATATCGGTTATAGTTAACTATAGTATAAGAGGTTTGAAATGCCAAAAGTAAGCAAAGAATATTTTGATAATAAAAGAAAAATAATACTTGACGCCGCTTTAAAAGTATTTTCCAAAAAACCGTCATATACGGTTAGTATGAAAGATATAATAAAAGAATCGAAATTAAGTCATGGAGGAGTTTATAAATATTATTCTAATATAGACGATATTATAATTTCTTTGATTAACAGAAATAAAATTTTGGTAAATCCAAAAGATATTATAAAAAATAATTATAATAATCCTGAAAAAGCTATATTTGAATTTTTAGAAGCGTATAAAAATTATTTTTTTGAAGCGACTAAAGAATACTATAAAATATTTTTTGAATTATATCCAATGCTTATTAACGATAAACAAAGATTAAAGAGATACGCAAATAAAACTAATTCTATAACCAACCCAAGTTATTGGTTTAAAGAATTATTTAATTATTTGGACGATAAAACTAAAACGAAATATTTTAATCCCATTTCGGATTCTTCGTATATATATTTTCAAATAACAAGCATAATGGGAGGAATAGAAACGGAATTTATTCTAACAAAATATTACAATAAAAATAGAGATTATAAAATTGATTTGGAAACAAAATTAGACGATTTGGTAAAAACAATTTATAAAACGATATTATTTTTAATGGGAAGCAAAATAAAAAATAAAGAGATAAAAAAGAAATAGAAAATAACAATCAAGGAGAATTA
>CAKVCG010000027.1 GCA_934725525.1 uncultured Brachyspira sp.
ATAGTCGATAAACTTTTAATTTATCCGCAAAACATGAAAAATAATTTGGAAAAAACGGGCGGTTTAATTTTCAGTCAAAGAATTTTAATTAGCCTTGTAAGTAAAGGAATTTCAAGAAATGACGCATATTTATGGGTTCAAAGAAACGCGATGAAACGCTGGCTTAACAATGAAGATTTTAAAGAGAATATTCATAAAGATAAAGATATAAAAAAATATTTGTCGGATAAAGAAATTGACGATTGTTTTGATTATCAATACTATTTAAGAAATGTAGATTTAATAATGAAACGATTTGGAATATAAATAAATATGCTTATAGATATTCTAACATTATTTCCAACATTTTACGAAAGCCCAATTTCAGTCGGAATTATAAACAGCGCGATAAAAAATAAAAAAATAAATTTGAATATAGTCAATATGCGAAATTTCGGAGAAGGCAATTATAAAAGATGCGACGATTATCCTTACGGAGGCGGACCGGGAATGATTTTAACTTACGATATATTTAAAAAATATTTTGAAAACAATAATAAAGGCTATACGATAATTTTTTCTCCTTCGGGGAAAACTCTTAAACAAAAAAAAATAAAAGAACTTTCAAAAAAAGAACATGTAACGATGATACTCGGACATTACGAGGGAATAGATTATAGAGTCGAAAAAAAATTTGCGGACGAAATCTTTAGCGTTGGAGATTATGTTTTAAGCGGAGGCGAGATTCCCGCTCTTTTGCTTATTGACGCGATTTCAAGATATAAAGATATTTTGAATAATAAAGAATCGGTTTATAACGACACTTTTGAAGAAAATTCTTTCGGACTTTTGGAATACGAACAATACACTCGCCCAGAAAAAATTGACTATATGGAAGTTCCGAATGTTTTAATCTCTGGCAATCATAAAAATATTGAAGAATACAGAAGGGCCTCAAGTCTAATAAAAACTTTCAAAAACAGAGCCGATATGTTTTCGGAAATTAAACTTTCAAAAAAAGATTTGAATGTTATATTTGATTATCTTGTAAATAAAAAATAACTATAAAAATTTATTAAATCATTGATTATATATTTTCATTAAAAATCGTATGTTCCGTAATAAAAAAATTATGTAAAGTAATTCTTATAATTATCGATAATTAATTTGTAGATATAATTCAAGGACGGAATTTTATGTTTAATTTATACGAAGAGCTTACAAAAATCGAAATACTTCTTTCAAAAGAAATAGAAGTTTATAAAATTATATTAGAAGACGAGGAAAAAAAAGTAAATTCGATTATCAATACTCGGTTGCAGGATATTCATCTTTATTGCGAACATCAAAACGAAAAAATGAACGAGGCTAACGAATTGAGAAAAATGAGAGAAAATATTACCGATATAATTATCCTAAATAAATTTCCTCATTTATCCGAAACCGCCACTTTATCCGACATAATAAGAAGAATTCCTTTAAATAAAACATCTAAAATATCCGCTATGCGTTTGGAGCTTGTTACTTTAATCGCTCGTTTGAGGCATTTAAACAAATTGTCGCCAAAATTATTTGACGAGGCTTTAGGATTTTTTTGCGATATGAAAGATGTTTTATACTGTAGTAAAAAAGTGGGCTATAACAATAAAGGCAAAGAGCATGTCGTTAACAGAAAATTATCCGCTTTAATAAATAAGCAAGTATGATATAAAGTAAAATATAAAAATTAAAGAAGCTTTGTAATCCCTTATTAATCGATTACAAAGCTTCTTTTTTTATTTAGAGGAGTTAGATTATTTTCCGCATTTCTTGTTTATCTCTTCGACTAAAGTTTCTATTTTGTCATCATCCATTCCATGCCCTCGACAGCCTTCTTCCAAACTTTCCCAGCTTGCCACATGACATCCCACGCAATGAAGACCATGACTCATCATTATTTCAACCGAATCGGGGAAAATTTGAATTATCTCTCCTATGCTCATAGTTTTATTTATCATAATTTACCTCTCTTAATTCTAAATGATTATTTATTATTATAATATTAATATGTCTTTTTGTCAAAACGTAAAATATAAAAAAATGCAATATTAGAAAA
Organism: uncultured Brachyspira sp.; assembly: GCA_934725525.1. Taxonomy (GTDB): domain Bacteria; phylum Spirochaetota; class Brachyspiria; order Brachyspirales; family Brachyspiraceae; genus Brachyspira. The sequence goes on from CAKVCG010000027.1 coordinate 2,075, forward strand.
CAATTTATAAATCTTTTTTCCATTTGTTTATTAAATTAATAGCCTCAATCGGAGTAATTTCGTCAATATTCAAATCTTTAATTTCTTTTTCAATTTTACTTTCTTTTATAATATCTTCGTTATTATTAGCGTTATCAATATTATTATATAAAGGCAATATTTCGGAAGATTTATTTAATTCTATATTGTCGAATTGAACGCTCGCATCGTTTTCGAGCTTTTTTAAAATTTCAGAAGCTCTTTTTATAACTTTATTCGGCGCTCCGGCTATTTTTGCGGCATATATTCCATAGCTCGACCCCGCAAAACCTTCGATTACTTTTTTCATAAAAATAATTTGTTCTTTATATTCTTCAACCTGCACTTTATAATTTTTTACTCCGTCCAATTCCTCGAGCATTGTGAGTTCATGATAATGAGTGGCAAATAAAGTTTTAGCTTTTTTATTTTCTTCATTAACCAAATATTCGACTATAGCCCAAGCGATTGAAAGTCCGTCATAAGTGGAAGTTCCTCTTCCTATTTCGTCCATAATTATTAAACTTTTATTTGTGCAATGATTCAAAATATAAGCGGTTTCGTTCATTTCTACTAAAAAAGTGCTTTCTCCTCTTGAGATATTGTCGCTTGCTCCCACTCTCGTAAATATTCTATCGACTATCGATATTCTTGCGCTTGCCGCTGGAACGAAAGAACCTATTTGAGCAAGCAAAACTATTAAAGCCGTTTGCCTTAAATAAGTGCTTTTCCCGCTCATATTTGGTCCCGTTATTATAAGCAAATGCTCTTTATTGTTATCTAAATAAGTGTCGTTTGGAATAAAACCTTCGTTAATTAAATTAGCTTCGACTACGGGATGCCTGCCGTCTTTTATATCTATTATTCCATCTTCCGTTATAATAGGTTTTGTATAATTATCCTCTTTTGCCAAAGACGCAAGCGAAGTATAAACATCTACTGTAGATACTATTTTTGCGGTTTTTAAAATAGAATTAATATAAGAATTTATTTTATTTCGTATTTCATTAAATATTTCAAATTCCAAAGCGTAACTTTTTTCATTCGCCTCGTTAATTATTTTTTCGTATTCGATTAATTTTCCCGTAGTAAATCTTTCGGTTCCGATTAAAGTTTGTCTTTTTATAAAATCTTTAGGGACCGCAGGTATATTCGGTTTTGTAACTTCAATATAATATCCAATGACATTATTATATCTTATTTTTAAGCTGTTTATCCCAGTATCGAGTCTGTAATTTCCTTCCAATTCGCTTATCCAATTTCTTCCTTCTCTTTTCGCTTCGTTATATTTTTTTAATTGTTCGTTGTAATCGTCTTTTATTATATCGCCTTCGTTGGTTACAATTTTTGGGTCTTCCAATATAGCTCGTTCTATCAAATCCACTATAAATTTTATATCGGTTGCTTCTTCAAAATTTGCCTCTTCAAAACCGTTTAGAGCAAGTTCGGTAATCGCTTCTAAAGATAAAATCAAAAATCTTTTTAAGGCGACTAATTCTTTCGGATTTATTCTACCCAAAGCCAATTTTGAAGAAAGTCTTTCTATATCCCCTATATCCGAAAGTAAGTCCGTAATTTTATACATTAATTTTATGTCTTTGTAAAAGAATTCTACATTATCGAGTCTTTTATTTATTTCTTCAATATTAATCAATGGTTCTACGATGATTCTTTTTAAATATCTTGCTCCCATAGAAGTTCTGGTTCTGTCTATCGTATCGAATAGAGTCATTTTTTTATTATCGTTTCTTATGGTTTCAAGTATTTCCAAACTCGATATTGTCGCGTAATCTAAAGTCATGGAATTTTTTTTATCGTAAATTTTAATGTCCGTTATGTGCTCTAAAGAATTTTTTTGAAGTTCGCTTATATAATGAATAGTAGAGCCAAGTAGAGATATTAATAGAGGTTTATCTTCTATTCCAAAACTTTTTAAAGATAAAGTCTTAAAATGATTTGTAAGAGTTTTATAAGCATAAGAATATTCCGCCGTATAATCGGGAGTATGACTATAAAATATTTTTGAAAATCTTTTTTGGATTTCTTTTATTATTTCGCTCTCTTTTACAGAATCTATAGTCATTATTTCTTTCGGAGAAAATCTTATAATATCTTCTTCTATCTCGTCTATAAGTTCTTTTAAATTATCATTTCCCATTTCAGTAATATAAAGTTCTCCAGTAGAAACATCGCATAAAGATATCGCAGCTTTTTTCTCGCTCTTTGAGACTATAATAGAAGCCAAATAATTATTGCTTTTCGATTCCAAATATTCATTTTCGGATATTGTGCCGGGCGTTATCACTTGAGTCACATCTCTCTTTACTATACCTTTAGCCGTTTTAGGGTCCTCCAACTGTTCGCAAATAGCGATTTTCATTCCAGATTTTACAAGTTTTGATAAATAACCGTCTATAGAATGATGGGGGACTCCCGCCATTGGGACATTCGCTCTTTTTGTTAAAGTAAGTCCTAATATTTCAGATATTTTTTTAGCATCTTCAAAAAAAGCTTCGTAAAAATCTCCCATACGAAAAAGCAAAATGCTGTCTAAATATCTATCTTTTATTTTTTTATATTGCCTCATCATAGGAGTCAATTTTGTATTTTCTTCTTCTTCAGGTATGAAAAAAGCATATTCCATAATTGATTAGTCCAAAACAAATTTATAAGTTAAAAAACAAATATATTAAATTTTATAGATTTTGATTAGTATAAAGTATTTTTCTCGTTTTATCAAACTATTTTTTGCAAATTATTTTTTTATAATTTTTAGTTGAAAAAAATATTAATATCATATATAATATTATCTTTCATAGAAATAATAAATATGGAAAATTTTATTTTAAGGATTTCATTATGGAAAAGTTTTTCAAATTAAAAGAAAACGGAACGAATATCAAAACGGAAGTTATAGCGGGTTTTACCACTTTTATGACTATAGCTTATATATTAGCCGTAAATCCGAGCATACTTGGAGCGACTGGTATGGATAAAGGCGCTTTATTTACCGCTACCGTTATATCGTCTTTGATAGCCACATTAATAATGGCTTTGCTTGCGAATCTTCCTTTCGCGTTGGCTCCGGGAATGGGATTAAACGCTTTCTTTGCCTACACTGTCGTTATCGGAATGGGACATAGCTGGCAAACGGCTTTAACGGCAGTTTTTGTGGAAGGAATCATATTTATAGCCCTTACCGCGTTTAATGTTAGAGAGGCTATAGTCAACAGTATTCCGCTTAATATGAAAAGAGCAATATCGGTTGGAATAGGGCTTTTTATCGCATTCATAGGGCTTCAAAACGCTCAAATCATAGTGAATAATGATGCAACTTTAGTAGGACTCGGAAATATAACTTCGGGAAACGGTTTACTTGCCGTTATAGGTATTATTATTATATCCGTATTATTAAGTTACAATGTTAAAGGCGCCATTTTGCTCGGGATACTTATAACTTCCGCTATAGGAATTCCAATGGGAATAACAAAATTGTCTCCGCATGGAAGTTTTATTCCTCCTTCTTTAGAGCCAATAGCCTTCAAATTTGATTTTAGCAATATATTTAGTCCGAATATGATTATAGTAATATTTACATTTTTATTTGTCGATATTTTCGATACGGTTGGAACTTTAGTCGGGGTATGCACTAAAGCGAATATGCTTACTAAAAACGGAGAAGTTCCAAGATGCAAACAAGCTTTATTTGCCGATTCCATAGGAACCGTAGCCGGAGCATGTTTGGGAACTTCGACTGTGACAACTTTTGTGGAAAGCGCTTCTGGAGTTGCCGAAGGCGGAAAAACGGGATTGACTTCTTTAGTGGTTTCGATACTTCTTTTTATCTCATTGTTTTTATCTCATATATTTTTGTCCATTCCATCAGCGGCAACCGCGCCCGCTTTAATTATAGTGGGATTATTTATGATGACGCCGATACTCGAAATTAATTTTGAAGATTATACCGAATCGATTCCAGCTTTTATATGTATAATATTTATGCCTTTCGCTTACAGTATAGCCGAAGGTATAACTTTTGGCGTTTTATCTTTCACGCTCTTAAAATTAATCTCTGGAAAAGTTAAAGAAATTTCGGTTTTTACTTGGATATTGTCGGCGTTTTTATTATTAAAGATATTTATGCCATTGATACAAAAAATGATTAATTAGATTAATATAACAAGGGCAAGGTTGATTTTGAAAATTTCCTTGCCTTTCTATTATATTTATAGTTGAACTTGAAATAAATTCATTAAAATGATATAATAAAAGTTCAAATTAGATAAATTAGGAGCATGTATGCCTTCTGGAAGAAAAAGACTTCGTCAAAAAATGGCTACGCATAAACGAAAGAAACGTTTACGCAAGAATAGGCATAAAAAGAAATAATATTTTATAATTTTCATTTCTTATTTAGAGTTTTTTATGGAAACAAACAATATGACATCCGAAATAAAAACCGTTATAGAGGTATGTGTCGGGCTTCATTGTTCTATGAAAGGCTCTTATGCTATTTTAGAATCTATAAGAAAGCGTTATAATTTAGAAATAGACGTTCCTTCATTTGACGGTATGCTCTTAAAAGAGGCGGAATGTATGCATAATTGCAATAATATCGTTCCCGTCCTAATTAACGGAATGGAATGTGCTAATTGTTCCCTTAATAATATTGTTAAATATATAGAGGCTATACATGTAAGAAAAAAATGAAAAAATATGTTCTTCATAGCGAAAATACTATAGATAATATTAAAACTTATAGAGATTATTTTGGCGACTATCTTCATGCTAAAATTTCAAATTATAACATTCCTATAGAAGAATTAAAAGAATGCCCGATTTTTACAAGAGATACTTACCAAAAACCGCTTTATGATATTATTATATCGGAAAAAGGTAATGAAAATACTTTAGTGATAAACGGTTATTCTATAGATTATCTTATTTTCAAAGATAAATTCCTATTAAAAAATAATCCTTATCTGATTTTAGACTCGGCAATATTTTTATCGAAAATTCTTGATATAAAAAATATCGATATAATATTAAGAAACTATTATACGAAAGAAAAAAGTATTTTAATAAAAGCTTTAGCGGAAACGGAAGATATTTATCATATAGATAACGAAATTTCTATAAATATATACGATGAAGATTCTTATGAATATAAAATAACTATTCTATATTTAGAAAATAAAAAATATATATTCGACTTGGAAACGATAACTCAATTCGGATATTTCGCTCATGTAGGAAAAGGCAATTTTGAAAAATACGGTAAAGGAGATTTTAAAGGTTCGGTTTTGCTTTCAATTTCGGGCGATATCAATATTCCCAATTTATACGAATTTGAATTATCTAATTCTTTTAAGGATATTGTAAGAATAGCGGGAAATACTCCTAAAGATTATGATATAAAATGCGTATTTACCAACGGTTTTTTGAATCCTCCGATAAATATGGATAGTCTGCTAAATATTTCTTTGGATTATAACGATTTTGATAATTTAAATATAAAAATCGGAAATGGCGGAATATGTTTTATAGGCGAAAACAGATGCATTATAAGAATAGTTCTAAAAATAGTTTTATTTGCAAAAAGTATAGCCTGCGGTAAATGTATGCCTTGCGGTTATGGTTTTAGCTTATGCGAATATTATTTAAATAAAATAATTTTGGGCAACTCCGATAATTCCGATTTTAACAATTTAAAAAGTAATTTAAATATGATAATAAGAGGAGCTTCCTGTTTATATATAAGGATGCTTGTAAACTGTATATTACAAACTATAGAAAAATTTAATTACGAATTTATATACGCCGTAGAAAAGAAAATAACTTTATACAGCTTTATAAAATAAACGGATATTATATGATTATAAAAATTATTGTTGATGAAAAAGATATATATTCTCAAAAAGGGTGGACGATACTTAAAGCGTTATCATATTTCAAAATAGAAATTCCAAATTTATGCGATTATAAATTAGATAACGACAATATAAATAATAATCTTTCTTTTGTGAGAGACGAAAAAGAATTAAATTGCAAATTATGTCTTATAAAAGTAAAAAGAAAAAATGAAGAATCCTACAATTTAAAATATGCCTGTAATGAAATAGTCGAAAACGGAATGGATATTATAAGCGAAGACGAAGAGATTGCATCTTATAGAAAGGCTCTGTTAAATTCAATATGCTATAGTCATAATGCCGTATGTTTAAATTGCAAAGTTGATTATAACTGTAAATTGAAAAAATATTTTGATTTGTATAATATAACCGCAAAAAATAGTGAAGAAAATAATAAGGAAAAAATTTTAAGCGACAATAAATTTAATAACAAATTTGTTAACGAAATAAAAGATATGGTCAAAACTTTTAATCTACCAGATTATATAAAAGCCGATTACGACAGATGCATAAATTGCGGATTATGCGCCAATTATAAAACAATAAACGGCTATAATTCTATGATAGTAGACTTATGTCCTACGAATGTATTTTATTCTAAAAGAGAGTTTGAAAAAGAAATAAAAAATAATTCCAATAACTCTATAGAAAGCGTCCAAAATTTTTGTATAGGCTGCAATAAATTATGCGATATAAAATATTTGCATAATAGAGAATCTATAATAGATATAAAATCTATTTCTGGCAAAAAATACGGTTTATGCGATTATGGTAGAAAGATGGATTATTATTCAAACGATTTGCTTAAATATCCTTTAATACACGGAGTCGAAAACGATTTTGAAAAAGCTAAAGAATTATATCAAGAATTTATAAGCGATATTAACGATAATTCTTATTTGGCTATCGCTTCCACCTCGTATCCGCTTGAAGATATTAAAGCGTTTAACGAGCTTTCAAGTTCTTTAGGAATAACGAAACTATATTATAAAAAAAATAACATTTCCACAGACTCTAATGTTATAAGAGATAATTATACCAATATAAATAAATATTCGATTGAAGAATTAAAAAGAGAACTCAAATATATTAACGGAGAGAATATAGATTTTGATTCTTATAAAAAATTTATTATTTTAGGAGATTCTTTATTGGGTAACGATGAAAAAATAATCTCTTTCGCTCAAAAAAATAAGAGAAACTATATACTTTTTACTCCGACATTATCTCTTTTGGCTTATAATTCGTTCGTAGCTTTTCCAATAGCGTGGCTCGGAGAATTTAACGGTTTTTATATTGATAAATATGGAAAAGCTAAAGAAACGGTTTCTTTTTTGAATAAAGATAAGAATAGATTGAATTTAAGAGATTTAATAAAATATTTGTATTTATAATAATTTCGTATATAATATTAGCGGAGATTATATTTATAAAGGAGTCATTTATGCGAAAAACAAGAGCCGAGATACTCCCCAATATAAGCAATAATCATTATGACATAATCGTTATAGGTGGCGGCGTAATAGGGGCTACTATAGTTTTTAAAACATCGAGGGTCGGACTTTCCGCTTTATTATTAGAAAAACATGATTTTTCTTATGGTTCTTCTTCTCGTGGCGCTAAAATGCTAAACGGCGGTTTCAACGATATGACTACAAAAAGCATAATCCCTACGATTTATAAAGTTAGAGAAAGAAATAATTTAATGTATAAAAGTTCCGCAAACCAGATTGGAATATTATATCCTTTATACGAGCATGGCAAATCGGGTTTGTTTAGACAGGAATTAAAGAGCGGTTTTTACGATTTGCTTTCTCTATTTTCTCCCATTAAAAGACATATATCTCATAGTCGAAATTCAACTTTGGGATGTTTGTCAGATTTAATTAATAACGATGTAATAGCGGGAATAGAATATTATGAAGGAATATTGGACGATTCAAGATATGTTATGGAACTTCTTTTAAAAGCCGAAGAAAACGGAGCGGATATTTTGAATTATGCCGAAGTTAAGGCTTTTGAATATACGAATAAAGAGATACAAAGAGTTGTTTTATCGGATAGAATAACGGGAAAAATTTACGAAGCGAGCGCAAAAAATATAGTAATCTCCGCGGGAGCTTGGGGACATCAATTAAGCTCAATTCTTCCAAATGGCAGTTTTGACAATAAAGTTCAATATGTGAAAGGAACTCATTTGATAGTAAATGGTAATATTATTCATGTAAATAAATCCGTAGTTTTGCCAAAAATAAAAGACAGACCCAATGTTTTTTTGACTAAATGGAAAGACTCGATGATTATCGGACCTACGATAAAAAAATATAACGGCAATTTGGATTGCATATACGCTACAAGCGATGAAATCGAATACTTGCTCGATATATACAATACTTATTTCAGTTCAATTGTAAATAAGAATCATATAATCACGACTCAATCGGGTATGATGCCCGTTAATCCGATGGATATAAAAATTCATTCTCATCCGAATTATAAATTATTCGTTGTGGAAGGCGGAAACTTTACTTTGTCTTCTCTTGTCGCCGTAAAAACTTTATTAAAAATATACGGAAAACCTTATAAATGGTTCAGCGTTAAAAAATTTATGAATAATAAAATCGATAAAAAAGTAGAATGGGTTTTGAAAAAAGAAACCGTTGATTTTCTTATAAATTATTTTAACTCCGTAGATTTGGCGATTCGATTAAATGAATTCTGCAAAAACGATTCTTCTTTGCTTATAAGCGTGGGACTTGACGAAAGAATCCCGAGGGGCTTGATTAAATATTTTATCGAAGTGGAACATGCCTTGCATTTGGACGATATTATGATTAGAAGATTGAGATTTATTTTAACTGAAAACGACTGCGGAACTTTATTAGCCGAGCATATAGCCGAAGAGATGGCAAAAACTTTGGGTTGGAATCAAAAGCAAATAGAATGGGAAATTAAAAGATACAGAACGGAAATAAAACGAGCGAGAGTTTCTTTGTATTGATTTTAAGACTATTTTAGAATTCTTATTTTACAAAAATAAAGAGGAACTTATAAAAAATAAATTCCTCTTTTTATCTTTTCTATTTAATAATTATTTGTTATTCGTTTTCAATTATCTTTTCTACCGTTTTTGCAAGAAGATAAACGCCGACACCAGTCGCTCCTTTTGAAGTATATTTTTCGGTTACATTTGAGTAAGAAGTGCAGGCTATATCCAAATGCGCCCATTTACTTCCTTCGGTAAAATATGATAAGAATTGTGCCGCTTGAATAGTTCCCGCTTCTCTTCCTCCTGTATTTTTTATATCCGCGACATCCGATTTTATCGCCTCTTTATATTCTTCAAACAAAGGTAATTCCCAAACTCTTTCGTAAGTGTCGTTCCCAGCGTCTTTAATAATATTCGACAATTTTTCATCGGTCGATAGTAATCCTGTCGCATATTTTCCCAAAGCGATAGAACAAGCACCGGTCAAAGTGGCTATATCGATAATATAATCGGGTTTGTATTTTTTTATTCCATAAGATAAAGCGTCGGCAAGTATAAGTCTTCCTTCCGCATCGGTATTTACGACTTCGACCGTTACGCCGTTATGCATTTTCAATATATCTCCGGGGTTAATCGCTCCGCTTCCCGTTTTATTGTCGGTTAGAGGGCATATAGCGGTAACATTTGCTTTTAAATTTCTATCGGCTATTAAAAATAAAGCTCCGCAAACGGCGGCCGCTCCCGCCATATCGTCTTTCATTCCAAGCATAGAATCGGAAGGTTTCAAAGACATTCCGCCCGTATCGAAGGTTATTCCTTTTCCTACCAAAACTATATTTTTTTTAGCTTTACTATTTTTATATTGAGCGACAAATAACCTCGGAGGATTTTTGCTCCCGGCGTTTACTCCCAAAATTCCGTTCATATTTTGAGTTTTTAATTGTCTTTCGTCCAAAACTGAAACGGTAATTTTTTTCTTTTCGGCGACTTTTTTAGCTCTTTCGATAAAAGTTAAAGAATTGATTACATTGCTCGGCTCATTAACCATATCTCTTGTCCAAAAAATATTTTTCGCTATTTGATAAGCTCTCGCTATCGCGTTTTCGGTGTCTTTTTTATGTTCCGAAACCAAAAGTATATTTTTTATTTCCGTTTTATCTTTTAATCTTTTTTCTCCAAAATAATTATTGAAACTGTAAGAAGCCAAGAGCATTCCTAAACAAAACTGCTCGTATGATTCCATAGAACCGATTTCCGCAAATAATTCCGCCACATCCACTTCAATATCGCTTATATGCAAATCTTTCATTAATTTTATTAAAGAAGCCCCCGCGCATTTCCAAGTTTCATACATATAATTTTTTACTTCCTTATAAGTTATATAAATTACTCTCGTATTTTTTGAAAAAGCGAAAGCGAAAGGAGTAGAGATTGAATAATATTTATCTTTAACCAAACCGTTAAATAATTCTATATACTCTTTATTGAAAGAGCAAACTTTAAGCTGTGTTTTTTCCGCCTTTACAAAAATTGCAACCGTGTCTTTTTTTATAAAATCTACATTATGTTTTAATTTCATTGTTCGTCCTCTGTCAGAAAATTTTAATTTTATTTTAATTAATTATATACAATGTTTTTTTTATGTCAATTAATTAATCGGATAATAAACTTAAAGTATTATTAAGAGTTTTTCTTTTTGCTATTATATTTTTTATTCAAAACTCTTGAAAAACAATCCAAATTATAATCGGCGTATTCTATTTTATCTTTCATATGATACGCAAGTCCTCCAACCATCGCCGCATTGTCGGTTGTGTATTTTAATTCGGGCAAATAGCATTCAAAATCTTTTGAGTTTGAAAATCTCTCTCTCAAATAACTATTGCATGCAACTCCGCCCGAAATAGTCACTCTTTTAATTCCGCTTATCTCAACATATTTTAAAGTTTTTATATATAAAGGTTCTATCGCGCTTATTTGAAATGCGGCGGCTATATTTTCGTTTGTCGCTTCGTATCCTTCTTTTAAATATTTTTTTGTGGAATATACACATGCCGTTTTTAATCCGCTATAAGAAAAATTAAATTCATCCGCTCCGCTTAAAAGTATTAAAGGATATTTAATCGCGTTTTTATCTCCTTTTTGAGCGAGTTTATCTATTATAGGTCCGCCAGGATAACCTAAATTTAAAAATTTTGAAACTTTATCATAAGCTTCTCCAACCGCATCGTCTAAAGTCGTTCCAATAATTTTATATTCTCCATGCGAATGAACTTCCGTTATTATAGTATGTCCGCCAGAAACGACTAAAGCTATATAAGGAAAATTTATTTCGTTAGTGAGATGAGGCGAATAAATGTGAGATGCTATATGGTCCAAAGCTATTAAAGGTTTTTGCATAGCGAAAGATAGTCCTTTAGCCGTTCCCACTCCAACCAAAAGCGACCCCAAAAGTCCAGGTCTATTCGTCACTGCAAATAAATCTATATCTTCTAATTTAATATTAGCGTCTTTTAAAGCCTTATCGATAACATAAATAATAGCTTCTATATGTTTTCTCGCCGCTATCTCAGGGACTACTCCTTGAAATTCTTTATAAGCGTCTATCGAAGAACTTAAAACCGAAGACAAAACTTTATTTCCGTTTTCAACTATCGCAACCGAAGTATCGTCACAGGAAGTATCTATTGCCAATATTTTCATTTTTTTATTTATTCTTTATTTGCTCAATTTATTAAATCATATAATAAAAAATATTTTTTATCAATTAATTAATCTTAACAAAAATCTTATTTCTTTTTTATGTTTTGAGTGAAGAGAATTAAAAGGAGGGTCTAAATATATTAAGTCTACAGAATTATCGTGGATTTTTTCATTCATAACATCTAAATTATTCCCGTAAAATAATGAGAAAAATTTTTATTCTATTCTTTTTATTTACAATTTCTTTATTCGGACAATTTAAAGCAAATAAAGATGGCTTTACTATAAAAATGGAAAGTGAAGAAGATAAAAATGTATAATATGCCAATTTGCATTAAGCTATAATAAAATTGCTATCATAGTTGATTCAATCGGTCTTAATTCAGAAGAAAGTGATGAACCTACAAAAATATATTTTAGCACTTTTAACGGCAATTTATCTATTCCTTTAGAAAACAATCGTAATAAAGGAGTTGTAGTATTATCAGTATCAGCATCACATTATATGGGAGCAGAAGGATATGAATATAACCGAACTACTATGATAGGTTTTGATGACGATGTGATTATAAAACAAATTTTATATTTGTTAGCAGCAAACAATGATGCTATAATTCAAATATATTATACTAAAGATACTTTTTATAGTTTTAATTTTAGTAAATATAATGAAAAAAACTAATGAATGAAAATTAAATTATTATTATACTTGAACTAGCGGTATAACTTAATTTTGAAACAAATACAAATCTCAAATAATAATTATTTTTCCAAATAAGAATAAGAAAATTTATATTGCGCAAACGGAATATAAAAAACATCTTTCAAATTCGGACTTTTCAATACAGGTGGTTCAAAATAATAAATTGGAATAATAACCGCTTCGCTTAAAACTGTTTTTATTCCTTAATCATTTAATCTATTTATATAGTAACAAATTTTGTAAATTTGTCAACTACTTTTTACTCCATCATCGCCTCACGGCACACAGCGTGTGTAACTTTATTTTTATATTGTCATTGCGAGCGTGAGCGAAGCAATCCACTTTGTATAAAATTTCTTTTCTAATAACAATGGGCAGTTGCCCATTGTGTTAACAACTCAAAGATAAACACACAAGGGGTAACTACCCCTTGTTATTAAGAAAGTTAACGATTTTAATTTTGGATTACTTCGGCTATAAATAGCCTCGTAATGACTTCTCTTTATTCAATCTATATATAATTAATATAACAAACTTATAAAAAAGTCAAGCAAAAATTATATAATTCTTTATATAAAAATATCGACTTATAAATTTAAAACTTTAATTAAAGTTGGCATTTGCAATCATTATGAAGTAAAAAATCCAATTCTTATAATAATTTTAGCAAATTTGATATAAAAAGAACAAAAATTTTATTATATCTCATACTCTCTAAAATCTTTTATACTTTCAATATCTTTTTTCTCATAATCTTTAAGAGGAATTTTATTTCTTATCGCAGCGTAAATTGTCGGAACTATTATAAGAGTAAAAGCGGTTGAGACTATAAGTCCGCCTAATATCGCAAGAGATAAAGGCTGATACATTTCGTTTCCGCTACAGCTCGCCAAAGCCATAGGTAAAAGCCCTAAAATAGTAGTTAATGTCGTCATTAAAACGGGGCGAAGTCTTCTTGTCCCAGATTCCAAAGCCGCCGCGTCTCCGTTTATTTTTTTTTCTGCCATAAGTCTATTCATATAATCGATTAAAACTATTCCGTTATTTACCACAATTCCTATCAAAACTATAAAACCTATAGCGCTGTAAACATTTAAAGTCTGTCGTCCTAAAAATAAAGCTATTAAAGAACCCGCAAATCCAAAAGGAACTGCAAAAGCTATTACAAAAGGCGCTATAAAAGATTCAAATTGACTTGCCATTATAGAATA
>CAKVCG010000028.1 GCA_934725525.1 uncultured Brachyspira sp.
TTAATAAAGTAATAGAATCTTTCCCACCAGAAAGCCCTACAGCAATTCTATCTCCGTCAGAAATCATATTATAATCATCTATTGCCTTTCTCATATAACCTAAAATTCGTTGCATAAACATTACTCCTTAAATTAAATTTTATTTATTATACTTATTGTATGGTAAAAATAAATACGATTAATAATCAAGTCCAGACTGTCGAGAGAAATATAATGCTTTTTATATTGAATAGAATATGCTTAATAAATAAGTATATTCTATTTTTTTATTATAGAGAATTATTATCTTTATATAAATTTAAATTTTTTATTAATAATGCATAGGGGGATAAAATGCCTGAAAACAAAAAAATTTCAATTAATAATGTTATAATGTTTGGCGGAAGTATTATAGCGTTTCTAATCGGTTCGGGATTCGCCACAGGTCAAGAAGTATTGCAATATTTTACGGCATACGGTTTTTGGGGTATGGCGGGAACATTGGTTATGTTTATCGTATTTCTTTATGTATGCTCAAGTTTTATACTTGTAGGATACGATAATACTTTTGAAAAACCAAACGATGTATATATATATTATTGTGGAAAATACATCGGAACTTTTTTCGATTATTTTTCAACTTTGTTTATATATATGTCGTATTTTGTTATGATAGCTGGAGCGGGAGCGACTATGAAACAGCAATATGGAATTTCAGAAGTTATAGGAGCTATTGTTATGGCTATATTATCTGGAGTAACGGTTGCTTTCGGACTTAAAAATATAGTAAAAGTTTTGGGAAAATTAGGACCTATAATTTGTATTATATCTATATGTCTAGGCATATATGGAATAGTGACAAATTTTAGCGGTTTAGCCGAAGGAAATAGAATTGTTGGAGAACTTCAAAAAACTAAAGCCTCTGCTAATTGGTTTTTTTCTTCAGCTTCTTATATAGGATTTTGCATGCTATGGCTTACGGCTTTTGTAGCGGCTTTAGGTAAACAAGCTAATAGTAAAAAAGAAGGAGTGCTTGGCGCATTTTTTGGAACATTTGGATTTTCAATTGCGGTTATTATAGTGGCTTTAGGTTTATTAGCCCATATAAACGAAGTAGCAAATAGTCAAATACCTTCTTTAATTTTAGCTTCTAAAATAAGCGCGATATTCGCAACCGTTTTTTCCGTTATTGTAATTGGTGGTATATATACTACGGCTGTGCCTCTATTATGGACTGCATCCTCAAGAGTTGTTAGTGACGATAGTAGCGGTAAATTTAAAATAGTAACGATTATATTAGCTGCGGTTGGATGTTTTATAGGATTAAAAATTCCTTTTGATAAATTGGTAAATATAGTTTATGTATTAAACGGTTATGTTGGATTTTTATTATTCTTTATAATGCTTATAAAAAGTATTATAAGAATTAAAAATAAAAATAATATAAAAAATATTTAAAAATGGAGGAATAGTTGATGAAACTAGAACTTGGTAAAATTTTCATTAAGGATGTTCAGTTTGCCGATAAGATGAAAGTTGAAAACGGAGTTCTTTATGTTTGCGCTAAAGAAATAGAAGAACTCGTGCTTCAAGACGATAGAATTATTTCGGCAAAAGTTGAACTTGCAAGACCAGGCGAATCCGTTCGTATAGCTCCCGTAAAGGATGTTATAGAACCTCGAGTAAAAGTGAGCGGAGGCGGAGGTATATTTCCTGGCGTAATAAATAAAGTAAAAGAAGTCGGTAGCGGAAGAACTCATGCTCTAGTAGGAGCATGTGTCGTTACTTGCGGACGTATCGTAGGATTTCAAGAAGGCATTATAGACATGTCTGGACCTGCGGCTAAATATACTCCTTTTTCCGAAACAAATAATGTATGCGTAGTTATCGAACCTAAAGAGGGATTAGAAACGCATAGTTATGAAGAAGCGGGAAGATTAGCGGGGCTTAAAGTTGCGGCTTTAATAGGCGAGACTGCAAAAGAATTAAAGCCAGATGAAATAGTAACCTATGAAACAAAACCTTTGGCGGAACAAATAGCGCAATATCCTAATTTACCTAAAGTTGGATATGTTCATATGTTGCAATCGCAAGGTTTACTACATGATACTTATTATTATGGAGTCGATGCTAAACAGATTGTTCCTACTTTTATGTATCCTACCGAAATTATGGACGGCGCTATAGTAAGCGGAAACTGTGTAGCTCCTTGCGATAAAGTTACCACATATCACCATTTTCATAATCCCGTAATAGAAGATTTATATAAGAGACATGGAAAAGACTTAAATTTTATAGGCGTTATACTTACAAATGAAAATGTATTTTTAGCCGATAAAGAAAGGTCTTCCGATATGGTGGCTAAACTAGCTGAATTCTTATGTTTGGACGGTATAATAATCACCGAGGAAGGATACGGTAATCCAGATACGGATTTAATGATGAATTGCAAGAAAGTAGCTCAAAAGGGAATTAAAGTAGTTCTTATTACAGATGAATTTCCTGGAAGAGATGGCAAATCTCAATCGCTTGCCGATATAACTTCTGAAGCCGATACTTTAGTTTCCTGCGGTAATGGCAATGTAATTATAAACTTTCCAAAAATGGATAAGGTTATAGGAACATTAGACTTTGTCGAAACTATGATTGGCGGATATGAAGGCAGTTTAAAACCAGATGGAACTATAGAAGCCGAATTGCAAATAATAATAGCTTCTACTATTGCCAACGGTTTTAATAAGCTTGCAGCTAGAGGTTATTAATTAGAGTTAATAAACGATTTTAAGGAGAAGATTTAATATGGGTAAGAAAAAAGTTATTCACTATATGAATCAGTTTTTTGCTGGCATAGGCGGAGAAGAAAAAGCTGGCATTCCGCCTGAAATTAGAAAAGAAAAAATAGGACCGGGAGCCGCTTTAGAAAAAAGTCTTGGAGATGATTACGAAATAGTAGCAACCGTTATATGCGGAGATAATTATTTTGGAGAACATCTTGAAGAAGCTAAAACCACTATAATAAAAATGATGGAAGAATTCAAACCAGATTTATTTATAGCGGGTCCAGCTTTCAACGCGGGTCGTTACGGAGTAGCTTGCGGAGGAATTTGCGTAGCGGTTGAGGAGCATTTTAAAATTCCCGTTGTTACGGCTATGTATAAGGAAAATCCGGGCGTTGATATGTATCGTAAGGATTTATATATAATAGAAACAAAGGATTCCGCCGCCGATATGCGAAATGCAATTCCTAAAGTCGCCGCATTATCTAAAAAATTAGTTAATGGCGAAGAGATTTTAGCTCCTTCGGTTGAAGGATATTTTGAAAGAGGAATAAGGGTTAATTATTTCAATGAGGTTAGAGGTTCTACTAGAGCCGTTGATTTATTAGTAAAAAAAATAAAAGGCGAAAAAGTTGAAACCGAATACCCTATGCCTTATTTTGATAAAGTCCCTCCTGCAAAAGCTATAAAAGATATTACAAAAACAAAAGTAGCTTTCGTTACTTCTGGCGGTATAGTTCCCGTAGGCAATCCCGATAGAATAGAAAGTTCGAGCGCCACTAAATATGGAGTTTATAGCATCAAAGGTAAAAAAGCTATGGACCCTAAAGAGTTTATGACTGTTCATGGAGGATATGACAGAGCTTTTGTTTTGAAAAATCCTAATTTGGTTATACCTTTAGATGTTATGAGAGAGATAGAAGCTGAAGGCGGAATAGGAGAGTTAGCCGATTATTTTATAACTACCACTGGAACGGGAACATCAACGGGTAATGCGAAACATTTCGGAGAAGATTTTGTTCCAAAATTATTGGCTGACGGAGTTCAAGCCGTTATATTGACTTCAACCTGAGGAACTTGCACTCGTTGCGGCGCAACGATGGTAAAAGAAATTGAACGAGCAGGAATTCCCGTAGTTCATATTGCAACCGTAGTTCCTATATCATTAACTATCGGAGCTAATAGAATTATTCCTGGCGTTGGTATTCCTTATCCTTTAGGCAATCCTCCTTTAGGCGAGGAAGCCAGCAAAAAAATTAGACGAAAAATGGTTGAAAGAGCTTTGAAAGCTTTACAAACTGAAGTTACGGAACAAACGGTATTCGAATAATTAATATTAGTAAAAAATAATCGTCCATATATTTTTTATAAGTATATGGACGGTTTTTATTATTGAAAATTTCTAGTTTAACAATTTTATTTATATTGACTTACTATTTACTAAAATATAATATTTAATATAATAATTCTTTTTGAAAGTAGTTAATTATAAGAAGGAGATTAAAAATGCCTGTAAACTTAAAAGGAAGAAATTTTTTAACATTAAAACATTTTACGCCTAATGAAATTCACTATTTGCTTAATTTAGCATCCGACTTAAAAGCTAAAAAAAGAGCGGGAATAAAAGGCAATTTATTAGAAGGAAAAAATATCGTTCTTCTATTTGAAAAAACTTCTACAAGAACGAGATGCGCTTTTGAAGTCGCCGCGATGGACGAAGGCGGTTGCGTAACTTTTTTAGGTTCAAACGATAGTCAAATGGGTAAAAAAGAATCTATTGAAGATACGGCTAAAGTTTTGGGAAGATTTTATGACGGAATAGAATTTAGAGGATTCAAGCAGGAAACAGTCGAAGCTTTGGCTAAATATTCGGGAGTTCCCGTATGGAATGGACTAACCAATTTATATCATCCTACTCAAATATTGGCTGACTTTTTAACCGTAAAAGAATATGTTGCAAAACCTTTTAATAAAGTTAAATTTGTATATGTTGGAGATGCAAGAAATAATATGGGAAACTCTCTTATGATTGGAGCGGCTAAAATGGGTATGGAATTTTGGAGTATCGCGCCTAAAGAATTATTTCCTTCGGATTCGCTAGTTAAAGAAATGAAAGAGGTTGCAAAAGAAACGGGAGCTTCTATTAACTTTAGCGAAAATATAGACGATGTAAAAAATGCCGATGTTATTTATACGGATGTTTGGGTTTCAATGGGAGAAGAATCTAAATTTGAAGAGCGTATAAAATTACTTAAGCCTTATCAAGTAAATATGGAAATGATAAAAAAGACAAATAACCCTAATGTTATTTTCTTGCATTGTTTGCCTTCGTTTCATGATTTGAATACGACTACGGCAGTCGATGTTCATGAAAAATTTGGGATAAAAGAAATGGAAGTAACGGACGAGGTATTTTTGAGTAAGTATTCAAGAGTATTTGACGAAGCGGAGAATAGAATGCATACTATTAAAGCCGTTATGGTAGCGACTATTGGAAATATATAATAAATTTTGTATAATTTTTACGATATTCAATTAAAAATACTTGAGGAAATATTGTGCAAATATTATTTGGAAAAATAAAAAACTTTTCGTATAAAAAATTTTGTAGAGAAGAATTAAAAACTTTTGATTTAAATTCTAAAAGTATCGATATAAACGATTTGCCAAGTAAATGCAATATTCAAATTAATAATAAAATTATGTCAATAAGCAAATGGGTTAGTCCTAAAAGAACTCGCTCGTATCCTTATGCAAGAGTATACGATTGTTTTGACTCTTGCAGCGGTAAAGTTGCGACTATAATTCCAATAATCAAAGACGAAGGGATTGACGGAGATATGGATTATTTGCAATGGGATACTATTTCTTTAATGAGTTTGCTTAATGTATATGTTATATTGGGTTTCTACGAAGACGCCGAAAAAAATATTAGAAATGCAAATAAATCGAATAAAATAACGAATCAGAAATTAAAATCAAATTTTATATATAAACAACTTGAAATATTAAGCGCTTATCATCAATCCGCGTTGCATTGGAATCTTAATCAATTAAATAACGAAAATTTATTAAATATTATAAATAAAGCAAAAACTTCTTATAAAGAAATTTCGCAAAAACTTAAAATAAAACTTCATGATTCAAAAAATATAGATAAATTCAAAATAAACATTGCTAAAAATAGAGAATCTTTCATGCAATATTCGAGATATAAGGCAAAGAACTCTCAAAATAGAGAAGTTTTAACATCTCACAATAAAGAATCTATTGGAATAGGATATAAAACAAAAATAGAAATAGAAAATTATTTAGGCGGATATTATTATTTTACTATTGACGATGTTTTAGATAAAGATAATTATTTGTATTTAATTGAAAGTAAGCATAGCAAAGATTCTATTTTGCCGTCTAATGACGATATTAAAGACGGTTTATTAAAACTTATGATTTATAATAACCTATGCGAAATTAGAGATTCTAAAAGTAATAGAAATTTTAAAATAGTTTTGCGTTTAACTTCAAACAAATTAAAAAACAATATAGAGTTGCCAAATAATAATTTAGAATATTTTATAAAATCAAATCGACTAAATAAAAAACAAATAGAAATTATATATAAATTAAATTCCGAATGCGAAGAAAATAAATTTAATATATGGATTCAACATGCATGAATATGAGTTTAATTAAATCTCCTTTGCGTTATCCTGGCGGTAAAAGTAGAGCGATAAAATTTTTATATCGATATTTCCCTATAGATTTTAAGATATACAAAGAGCCTTTTTTTGGAGGCGGCTCTGTAGGCATTTATATTGCCCAAACGATGAAAAATGTAAAAATATACGCGAACGATTTAAATTACGAATTATATTGTTTTTGGAATAGTCTAAAAATGCAACCCGATAAATTGATAGATGGAATCGTTGAATTAAAAAATAAATTTAAAAACGGCAAAGATTTGTATAATTTTATTCTATATAGAAGAAATTTTAATCTTTCTATACTCGAGAGAGGAATTGATTTTTTTATTCTTAATAGAATTACTTTTTCGGGCGTTGTGGATAGCGGCGGATTTTCTCAAAAAGCTTACGAATCGAGATTTACAATAAGTTCTATAGATAGATTAAAAAATACTCATAAAATAATTAAGAATTTTAATTTTTCATGCGATAATTTTTTTAATGCGATAGATAACAATTTTGAAAATCAAAAAGACATTTTTATTTTTTTAGACCCGCCTTATTATAGTTCGGTAAAATCTAAATTATATGGCAAAAAAGGAATTTTGCATTTAAATTTTAATCATGAAAATTTGAGAGATTATTTATATAAAACAAAATCAAAATTTTTACTCACTTATGATAATTGCGAATATATAAAAGAACTTTATAAAGATTTTTATACGCTCGAATGGGATTTGCAATATGGAATGAATAATTATAAACAAAAAAAAGCGGGTATCGGAAAAGAATTATTGATAAGCAATTATGATTTGAAATTTTATAATAATTTGTCTTATGATAAAAATGTTAAAGAATTATATTTGTATGAAGTTTTATAAGTAAATTTTATTATGGTTATATTATTGTAAAAAAACCGTATATATGTTATATTATTTTCGATAAAATAAATAAAAATAAAAAGTCGTTAAAATGATTTATAATAATATTAATAAAAAAATAAAGTCGAAAGATAATAAGATTGATAAATTAATGTTTTCATTAATTGTCAATCTTTTTTTTAATTTATAAAATAAATAAAAATTATAAAGTAAAAAATTAGGAAGAATAAATTGAAAAGATATTTAATACTTGAAGACGGAAGTCATTACGAAGGCGAAGGTTTCGGTTCGGATAATTTTAGAATCGGAGAAATCGTTTTTAATACTTCAATGACGGGCTATCAAGAGACGCTTTCGGATTTATCTTACTGCGGACAAATAGCCGTTATGACTTATCCGTTAATTGGAAATTACGGAATTAACAGAGACGATTTTGAAAGTTTGAATCCTGCAATATTTGGTTTTATTGTTAAAGAAGCTTGCAAAGAGCCTAATAATTTTAGAAGCGTTAATAATTTAGATAGTTTTTTAAAATCTAAAGGAATAGCGGGAATTGAAAAAATAGACACAAGAGCGATTACAAAAAAAATTAGAGAGATTGGAACTATAAAAGCGATAATGTCCGATAATTTGGAAAATAAAGACGAAATAGTAGGAATGTTAAAAAATACTCCTTACGCGAGAGATTATGTAAAAAGAGTTTCAACTCAAAAAGCTTATCCTATTCCAAACGAAGGCAAAAAAGTAGTTTTAATCGATTATGGAGCGAAACTTGGAATAATAAGAGAGCTTAGCAAAAGAAACTGCGATTTGACTGTTGTTCCTTACGACACTTCCGCCGAAGAAATACTTAATTTAAACCCAGACGGAATAATGCTTTCAAACGGACCGGGAAATCCGAAAGATATTCCCGAATCTATAAAAATAGTTAAAAAATTAATCGGAAAAATCCCAATATTCGGAATATGTTTGGGGCATCAAATTATAAGTTTAGCCTGCGGAGCGGACACTATAAAATTAAGATTCGGGCATAGAGGCGGAAATCATCCCGTTAAAGATTTGGCAACTAATAAAGTTTCAATAACGAGCCAAAACCATAGTTTTGCCGTAGAAATAGAAAGTTTAAGTAAAACGAATTTAATATTGACTCATATATCTTTAAATGACGGAAGTTGCGAGGGAGTGCGACATAAAAAATATCCCGTATTTTCCGTGCAATATCATCCCGAAGCGAATCCCGGTCCCGAAGATTGTAAATATTTATTCGATGACTTTATTAATTTAATGAATAAAAATAAGAGGATAAAAAATGCCTAAAAGAGAGGATATAGAAAAAATATTGGTTATAGGTTCGGGACCTATCGTTATAGGACAGGCGGCGGAATTCGATTACGCGGGAACTCAAGCATGTCAATCTCTAAAAGAAGAAGGTTATCAAGTCGTATTAATAAATTCAAATCCCGCGACAATAATGACGGACAGCGCAATCGCCGACAAAATATATATAGAGCCTATAAATTTCGATTTTGCCAAAAGAATAATTTATAAAGAACGTCCTCAAGCGATTTTAGGCTCGTTGGGAGGACAAACGGGATTAAATCTTGTAGTCGAGCTTGCAAACTCTGGAATATTGAAAGAAAATAATATTGAAATTTTAGGAACTGATTTGAACGCCATTAATTGCGCCGAAGATAGACAGCTTTTCAAAGAATTAATGAATAAAATAAACGAACCCGTCCCAGAAAGCGTCATAATTCGTAAAGTGGAAGAAGCTTTGGAATTTGCAAATAAAATCGGCTATCATTTGGTAGTTCGTCCAGCATATACACTTGGCGGCACGGGAGGAGGATTCGCCCGAAATGAAAAAGAACTTATTGATATATGCGAAACGGGATTAAAAATTAGTCCCGTTGGAGAATGTTTGGTTGAAAAAAGCATAGCTGGTTATAAAGAAATTGAATACGAAGTAATGCGAGACAATAACGATAACGCGATAGTCGTATGCAATATGGAAAATGTAGACCCTGTTGGAATACATACGGGAGATAGCATAGTTGTCGCTCCTTGTCAAACTTTAAGCGATGTTGAAAATCAAACTTTAAGAAACGCAAGCTTAAAAATAATAAGAGCTTTGAAAATTTGCGGAGGCTGTAATGTTCAAATAGCTCTCGACCCGAATAGTTTTAATTATTATATTATCGAAGTTAATCCGAGAGTTTCGCGTTCGAGCGCGCTTGCAAGCAAAGCTACGGGTTATCCGATTGCAAAAATAAGCGCAAAAATAGCCGTTGGAATGACTTTGGACGAAATACTTAATCCTATTACGAAAAAAAGTTTCGCATGTTTCGAGCCTTCTATTGATTATATAGTTACAAAATTTCCGCGTCTTCCATTCGATAAATTTCCAAACGCCGACAGACAACTTGGAACTCAAATGAAAGCTACGGGCGAGGTTATGAGCATTGGAAGAAATTTTGAAGAATCTTTTTTGAAAGCCGTTCGTTCGCTTGAAATAAAATGCGACCATATAGAAAATAAAGATTTATCTGAATATACAACAAAAAAATTATGGGAGAGAATAGAGCGAAGAGACGATTTAAGAATGTTTATCATAGCGGAGCTTATAAGAAGAGGCGAAGGTTTAGAGAATATAATTAAAATAACGTGTATCGACAGATTCTTTTTAAACTATATAAAAAATATAATCGATTTGGAAAAAAAATTAAAATCTAATATTATGGACATCGAAGTTTTGAAAGAATGCAAAAGACATGGATTTTCTGACGGATATATAGCGAGAAATTGGAAAGTAGAAGAAAAAGAAATTTACGATTTGAGAATAAAAAACAATATAATTCCCGTTTATAAAATGGTGGACACTTGCGCGGGAGAATTTGAAAGCGAAACTCCTTATTTTTATTCAACTTACGAAACGGAAAACGAATCTCATAAAAGCGAAAGAGAAAATATTATAGTATTAGGCTCGGGACCGATAAGAATCGGGCAGGGAATAGAATTCGATTATTCAACGGTTCACTCGGTTATGACTATTAGAAAAGCGGGATACGAGGCGATTGTAATAAATAATAATCCCGAAACCGTTTCAACCGATTTTTCAATATCCGATAAACTTTATTTCGAGCCTCTAACTATTGAAGATGTAATGCATATAATAGAACTTGAAAAACCTATAGGCGTTATCGTTCAATTCGGCGGGCAAACGGCGATTAATTTGGCGGAAAAATTGGTTCAACATAATGTAAAAATACTCGGCACTTCGCTTGAAAATATAAATAAAGCGGAAGACAGGCATGAATTTGAAAAAACGCTTAAAAAATTGAATATTCCTCAACCGATGGGAGAGACGGCTTTTACCGTAAAAGAAGCGCTTATAATAGCTCAAAAAATCGGCTATCCCGTTTTGGTTCGTCCTAGTTATGTTTTGGGCGGGCGCGCTATGGAAATAGTAAACAACGACGAAGCGTTAAAAAAATATATGGCGAGCGCCGTTAAAGAGATAAGCAATAAAGCTCCCATACTTATAGACAAATATATAATCGGCAAAGAAGTCGAAACGGACGCGATAGCGGACAGCAAAAACAATATATTTATTCCGGGAATTATGGAACATGTGGAAAGAGCGGGGATACATTCGGGAGATTCTATAAGCGTTTATCCCACTCAAACTATTTCAAAAAAAGTTAAAGACAAAATAATAGAATACACGGGAAGAATCGGAAAAGGATTTAATTTTATCGGACTTTACAATATACAATTTATAGTCGACAGAAACGAAAATGTTTATGTGTTGGAGGTAAATCCAAGAAGCAGTAGAACTGTCCCTTTTTTAAGCAAGATAACGAATATACAAATGGCGAATATTGCGACTATGTGCATATTGGGAAAATCTCTCAAAGAACAAGGTTATAAAAATCTGTATTTGAAAGAAAGGGATAAAGTATTCGTTAAAGCTCCCGTTTTTTCTTTTGCTAAACTAACGAGCGTTGATACTTTGCTCGGTCCAGAAATGAAAAGCACAGGCGAGGCTTTGGGGTTCGACATCAATTTTGAAAAAGCTTTGTATAAGGCTTTGGTTGCAAGCGGAATGAGAATTCCTCTTCATGGAAATATTTTGCTTACAATCTCCGACAATCATAAAAAAGAAGCGCTCGATTTGGCTAAAAGATTTTTCGCAATAGGATACGGAATTTACGCCACGAAAGGAACGGCTGATTTTTTGAGCGCGAACGATTTATATGTTAAAGAAGTTTCAAAAATCTACGAAAGCAAATTTGAAAATATAATAGATATCATAAGACTTGGAAAAGTCGATTATGTGATAAACACGATAGAAAGCGACAATCAAAATCATACCGATAGTTTGAAATTGAGAAGAGCGACAGCGGAAAATAATATTCCTTGTTTAACTTCGCTCGATACGGCTTACGCTTTGCTTAAAGTTATAGAATCGATGAATTTTACAATCGCTTCGGTAACTTGATATGATAATTGATTTTATAAATTTATATTATATAATAATAGAATTAATATTTAAAAATAAAAATTATCGGGGGAGATAATTATGTCAAAAAAAATAAAAAAAGTTGTTTTGGCTTATTCTGGCGGACTCGACACTTCCGTTATAATTCCATGGCTTAAAGAAAATTACGATAATTGCGAAGTTATAGCGGTTTCGGTGGATGTCGGACAAGGAACGGAACTTGACGGACTTAAACAAAAAGCGATAAAAACTGGAGCGTCAAAACTTTATATAGAGGATTTAAAAGAAGAGTTTATTCAAAAATATGTTTATCCTACTCTTCAGGCTGGAGCGGTTTACGAAAATAAATATTTGCTCGGAACTTCTTTCGCTCGTCCCATAATAGCAAAAAGAATAGCGGAAATAGCGATTAAAGAAAAAGCGGACGCTCTATGTCATGGAGCTACTGGAAAAGGAAACGACCAAGTAAGATTTGAACTCGCTTTTAAGTCTTTCGCTCCCGATTTGGAAATTATAGCTCCTTGGAGAGTTTGGGATATAAAATCTCGAGAGCAGGAAATAGAATACGCCGAATCTCATAATATCCCGCTTAAAATAAATAGAGAGACAAATTATTCTAAAGATAAAAATTTATGGCATCTCTCTCATGAAGGACTCGATTTGGAAAATCCCGCAAACGAACCGCAATATGAAAAGAAAAATTTTCTTGAAATGGGCGTCTCTCCTATTCAAGCTCCCGATAAACCTACATATATAAAAATCGGTTTTGAAAAAGGAATTCCGACTACTCTTAAAGGAAAAAAACTTAACGGAGTGGAAATGGTGGAGGCTTTAAATAAAATCGGCGGAAAAAACGGAATCGGAATTGTCGACATCGTTGAAAATCGTCTTGTAGGAATGAAGTCGAGAGGAATTTACGAAACTCCCGGCGGAACAATTTTATATCATGCTCATGAAGTCCTTGAAAGCATTACTCTCGATAAAGAAACTTTAAGAGTCAAACAACATTTGGCTATTAAATTTGCCGACATAGTTTATAACGGGCAATGGTTTACTCCTTTAAGAGAGGCAATGAGCGCGTTTTTTACCGAAACTCAAAAAACCGTTACGGGAGAGGTAAAACTCAAACTTTATAAAGGCAATATAATAAACGCTGGCGTAAAATCTCCTTATTCGCTTCACGATGAAGAGGTTGTAACATTCGGCGAAGACAATGTATATAATCAAGCGGACGCGTTAGGGTTTATTAATCTTTTCGGGCTTCCAGTAAAAGTTCGCGCAAATATGGAAAAGAAGATAAAGAATAAAAATAAAAAATAAAATGAATAATAAAAAAATTTGGGCGGGAAGATTTACAAAAGAAACCGACAAAAGAGTAAACGATTTTAATTCTTCGATTTCGTTCGACGCTAGAATGTATAGAGAAGACATCGAAGGCTCTATCGCTCATGCGACTATGCTTGGCGAACGTTCTATAATCGATTTGGACGAAAGCAAGGCTATAATAGAAGGACTTAAAAATATATTAAACGATATAAAAAACGGAAAATTGGAATTCGATTTTAATGCCGAAGATATCCATTCTTTTATAGAATCGGAACTTACAAAAAGATTGGGCGACACGGGAAAACGACTTCACACGGCGCGCTCAAGAAACGACCAAGTGGCTCTCGATATAAGAATGTATTTGAAAAAAGAAGTTAAAGAAATCGAAAGTCTAATAAAAAAATTGATAACGGTTTTAATAGATTTGTCGGAAAAAAATCTTCAAACCGTTATGGCGGGTTATACTCATTTACAACGCGCCCAGCCGATAACATTCGCTCATCATCTTATGGCTTATTCGCAAATGTTTTTAAGAGATTTGGAAAGGCTCAAAGACGCTTACAAAAGAATAAATATTATGCCTTTGGGAAGCGGAGCTTTGGCGTCCACGACTTATCCGATAGACAGGCAAAAAGTTTGCGACGCGCTCGGATTTGACGAAATAACTCAAAACTCTCTCGATGCGGTTTCGGACAGAGATTTTTGTATAGAGCTTGCTTCCGATTTATCGATATTGATGATGCATCTTTCAAGATTTTCCGAAGAGATAATTTTATGGGATTCTTGGGAATTTAAATTTATCGAACTTGACGATGCATATTCTACGGGTTCGTCAATTATGCCTCAAAAAAAGAATCCCGATATTGCGGAATTAATCAGGGGAAAAACGGGAAGAGTTTACGGAGACTTGAATACGCTTCTTATAATGATGAAAGGACTTCCGCTCGCTTATAATAAGGATATGCAAGAAGATAAAGAGGCGATTTTTGACGCTATCGATACGGTTAAACTTTGCATTAATACTTTTATTCCTATGATTGAAACTATGACTATAATAAAAAAGAATATGAGAGAAGCTTCGGCAAAAGGTTTTATAAACGCTACGGATTGCGCGGACTATTTGGTTAAAAAGGGAATTCCTTTTAGAGACGCTTATAAAATCACAGGAGAGATTGTCAGATTATGCATTGAAAATAATTTGACTCTCGAAACAATGCCGATTGAAAAATATAAAGAATTTTCCAATAAATTTGAAGAAGATATATTTGAAGCGATAAACCTCGAAACATGCGTTATGCAAAGAAAAGTCGAAGGCGGACCCGCTCCCGAATCGGTTAAAGCTCAAATTGAATATGTGAGAAATAAAATTAATTAGTTATGATTTAATAAATTAAAAACAATAAAAAACGCATGCGCTTTTTAAAGAGCATGCGTCTAATAATATGAGTTTAAATTGAAGTATTATCGTAGCTTTACCGTTTATGCGATTTCTATCTTCTTTTCAAATTTAACTTCTTCTTTTTTAGGAAGAGTTATTTTAAGAACGCCGCTATCCAAATTTGCTTGAATATTGTCGACATCGATACCTTTCGCGCTAATATTGAAACTCTGTTCATATTTTGAAACCACAACGGATTCTTTATTTTCCGTTTTGTCTTCTTTCTTTCTTTCGGCGTATATTGAAAGTATATTTTCTTTAACGCCAACCTCCAAATCTTCTTTTTTCACGCCCGGCATATCCATTTCTATAAAGTAGTTTTTGTCGTCCTCTTCGATTTTGTAATCGGACATTCTATTATAGAACATGCCTCCGTCTAAACATCTGAAATCGTCCAACATTGAATTTAAAGCTGGTAAAAATATTCTTCTTGACATAATTAAATCTCCTTTTAATTTATAATTTTTTAATTTTATTTTTATAACAACGAATTAAAATTATCATTTGTTATATAATATATTAAGCAAGAATTATGCCAACTTGATTATGGTTTATGTATAATTTTTGAACGAATTTTAATTGATAATAGATTTTATAAATATTGAAAATTAATAATCAGTATTATTTTTATACATTGAAATTTTATATTTTGTTTATTTATAATATTATTTTTTTGACGGATTGAAAAAGATTTGTAATTATTATGCATTCTTAATTTATTTTATTCGGATTGCTTCGGGCGTTGCCCTCGCAATGACAAAATTTTTTGCAATGACAGAAATTTGTTAACTTTATTGATAACAA
>CAKVCG010000029.1 GCA_934725525.1 uncultured Brachyspira sp.
AAAAATTAAAGAAAAATATAAATTAAATAATGTGATTACAAAAAATATTTTACTTTCAAACGCCGAAAAAGAAATTGATTTTATTTCAATGATAGAAAATACTCCGACTATAAAGAAAAATGCAATTACGATAGATAAATTCGTTGAAGAAAATAATATAGAAAAAATAGATTATATAAAAATGGATGTCGAAGGAGCGGAAAGAACGATATTGGAGGGAGCGATAAAAACTATTAAAAAATTCAAGCCCTCTTTAGCGATTGCCATTTATCATGGAAGCAAACTTTTTATGGAAGATTTTTACGATATTCCGCTTTTTATAAAAAATACTATGGGCGAAGATTATGAATATTATATAAGAACTTTTCACCCTGCAGGATTAGAGACTATTCTTTTTTGCAAACCTAAAAATTAAAAAAAGAGACTGTTTTAATTTGTCATCACGAGCGACTAATTAAGTAAGCAGAGTAATCTATATATGCGCAGATTGCTTCGGCTATAAATAGCCTCGCAATGACGACAATTATTTTAGCGCTGTCATTGCGAGTAAAACGAAGCAATCCACTATTTATGAATTTAAATTTTTAAAATAAATTTTATTAAATTGGATTACTTCTGGTTTCGTCCCGTAATGACAACTAAATTATAGTCGTTGCAAACTAATTTTAATTATTCCGCCGAACGCAAAATTGGAGAACTTCCATCCGAATTATCTGAACCGTCTTCTTCCGCCGAAGGTCTTGAAATAATTTGAGATTTTTGAGCCAAAGAAGATTTAAATACTTTTGTGGCTTCGTCTTCCGTTTGCGCGTCCATTATTCTTTGAGTTGCGGCGGATTCTGAAGCTATTAACTCTCCGCTCGAATGAACTATCATAACATCTTCGGGACGAACCGTTATCAAACCGTTTTCGGTTCTCACGGCTAACGCGACTCCCGTATCGTTTTCCATAACCATTTCAACCGGTCCCAAAAATCTATTTCCCGCTTCGTCCATAACTTCCACGCTCTTGCCAAGCATAGAATAACCCGTTTGACTCGAGTAAAAGTTTTTCATTGATTCCAAATTTTTATTAACCTGCGTCATTTGTTCCACGGAAGAGAATTGCGCAAGTTGAGCTATCATATCTCTATTATCCATAGGAGACAAAGGGTCCTGATGACTCATTTGAACGGTTAATAATTTTAGAAAATCGTCCTTTCCTAAAGAATTTTTGCTCGGGTCTCTCTCGTAATTATTTTGCAAATTAAAAGCGCCCACTTCGTTTTTAAGTATTCTTATTTCTTTATCAGTCATTCTTAAAGCTTCCGCAGATAACATTATTATCTCCTTAAATTTTATTTATAAATTATTTTAAATTATATCAATAAATTTAATTTTCTTTCTGGGACAATATAATTTCTAATATCCGTCACAACTTCTTCCGCAAAATCTCCGCCTTCTCTTCCAAATTTTCCAAAAGGATTACCATTCGCAAATTCGAAAAATTCTTCGTTCGGCATATCTTGTCGCAACATTACATCGAAACCTTCTATATTTATTCCGATTTCGTTTAAAGATGTTATTACCGTATCCAAATTCTTTGTAAATATATCTTTTATTTCCGCGTTGTCGACAAATATTTTTCCGACAAAATTATCGCCTTCCATACTTATTTTTAATCTAACTTTTCCTAAATATTCGGGATTGAGAGACATTAAAACTTCGCTCTTTCCGTTATTAATCGCGACTTGAGCTTTTTCAACGAGTTTGCCCATCAAATCTTGAAATTTAATCATATTTTCGGTTAGACTATTTGAGTTTTGAGCTTTTGAAACATTATTATAATGATTAAAACCTTTCAAGTTAGCGCCTTCGGGAGAATCCTTCATATTTATAATCGTAATCTCCGCTCCGTTATCGTCCGAAATTGTTTTATTCAAATTGTTACTAAAATTATTATTTAAGTTTTCCGTTTTGTTTTCGCGTTTATTCGATTGAATATTGTCTTCAAAATCAAAATTATAATCGGAATTAATCTCTTCAATATTTTCCGTATTTTTATTTAATTCGGTTTCTTTCAAATTTTCTTTCAATTCTTTTATACTTTTTTCTTCCAAATTTTTAATTTGCAATTCTTTCGTATTTTTGCTTTTTTCTTTTGAATTTTCTAAAATTAAATTTTTTATATTTTCCAAAGATTCAAATAAATTTAATAATTCTTCTTTTTCTTTATCGTTTAATTCTTTCGATTCTAATTTTTTTATTTCTTTATTTAAATCGTTTATTTCTTTTATAAGATTTTCTTTTTCTTCTTTGGTAATATTTAACGAGGATAATTTTTCCGCATTCTTATCGGACTTTATATTTTTT
Source organism: uncultured Brachyspira sp. (assembly GCA_934725525.1). Taxonomy (GTDB): domain Bacteria; phylum Spirochaetota; class Brachyspiria; order Brachyspirales; family Brachyspiraceae; genus Brachyspira. The sequence continues at coordinate 2,353 of CAKVCG010000029.1, forward strand.
ATTGACAAATTATTTTTTTCTATATTTTCTATAATATTTTTTGCTTTTTCTTCTACAGATTTAAGAGATGCAATTTTTATCTCATCGGAATTTAAATCGTTGGATTTTTCTTTATTTTCATTAATGGCGTTATTTTCGACTTTTTCATTTTCCAAAGAATTTTCTAAATTTTCATTATCAATTTTATTTTCTATATTTTCTTCTTTATTATTTTTTATTTGATTATCGTTTTGACTTTCCAAATTGTCTTTAAATTCTTCGACTTTACCGTCTTCCATAGTTTCCAAATATTTTTGAAAATCATCGTTATCATTTTCTATATTGTCATAACTTTTATAATCTTCTCTATCGACTATTTTATTTGAAGAACTTTCCGAATAAATATCTTCTTTTTGAATTTTATTTAACATTTCGGCAAAAGAATTATCGTTAATAATCTCAACGCTATTATTATAAGAAATATTATTATCCGCAAAAGTTAATAAATTGCCAACTCCGTTTATCATAATTAAAATTCCTGTCAATTAATTTTATATATTGCTACAATTATAATCGGAAGCCTTGAATTTTACTTGATAAAAATTTTAATCGAAAATACGCGAAGTTTGAGATATTATATTCGTTCCAGTTTCAAAAGTCAAAAATGGAAATTTCCCCATTATTCCCGCGACTATACTCGAAGGAGGCAACGACGTTAATCTATTATATTCGGTTATATGATTATTGTATATTTCTATCGCTTTTTTTTCTTCCTCGATTATCGGTCTTATATAGGACAACGCTTTTATATATCCTTCGTTCGTTCTCAAAACTGGATAATTTCTCGCCGTATAATTAATTTTATCTATATTTTCCTGTATTCTCGCCTGCAAATATTGGAATTCCTGAAAAGTAATCGGTTTTTCTATCAAAGTTCTATCGATGTTTATCAAATTTATTCTTCTTATATAATTGCTTAAAGAATTCAAAACATATACATCTATTCTCGGAATTACCGAAACCGCGTTATAATAATTAATCGAAGCTATATTTTTGTTTGAATAAATTTCTATTATTTTATTTAAAGAAGCTCTTGAAAGTTCTTCCTCCGTTATTATAGATTTTCTTACTGATGAACTTACAATAATCACAAATATACCGATAGCCACTATATTAATAATTATAAACATTATGGACACTACAAAACCCTTCATTATAAATACCCTAAATATGATTAAAAATTGATTATTTCGTATATATATATAACATTTCATTTGACAAAATGTTAATTATATATTAATCTTTATTAATCTTTTTGAAAACCTATATTTAAGGTATTATTATTTATGAATGATAATGAAATCATATATGACGATGACGATTTGTTGTCCCCGATAGATGCCGCAAAATTGGTAGGAGTTTCCAGAACTACGGTAAATTACTGGATTAGATATTATGGACTTAAAGCTGATATTACTCCCGGCAAAAGATATAAAATAAAATATTCTGATTTTAAAATATTTTTAGCCTTCAATAAAAAAGAAAAGCAAATGAAATTAAAGAGAAAAACTTTAAGGTATAAAATAGCGATAATAGAACCTACTTTAATCACCAGAAAAAATTATATAGAATGGCTTAAAGACGATTACGATATAGTATGCGTGTCTAATTTAATAAAACCTTTAAGAGAGTTAAAAAAAATATCCCCGGATATAATTTTAATGGATATAAATCTATCGGAAGATAAAGATTATTTTTATATATTAGACGAAATAAAAGGAGAAATTAAGTTAAGAAACGCTCTTATAATAATTATAACCAAAAAATATAATGAAGACGATGTGGTTAATGGATTTGAAAGAGGCGCATGCGATTATGTAAAAAAACCGGTAGGGCAGAACGAACTTAAAGCGAGAATAAAAAATTTATTAAGGTTCTTTATCGACATATAATCTATAGCATATTTATCGGGTCTATATCTATTTCAATATAATTTCCTTTTTGAGCCATGAAATTATTAGACAGTTTTTCAAAAAATTCTTTAAGCAAAGAATGAGACGCCGTTTTTATTAAAATATTCCATCTATAATATTTATTTAATTTACTCATTATGCAAGGAGTCGCTCCCAATATTTCAAGTTTGTCTTTATATTGATAAGTCAATGTTCTAACCAAATCGGCTATCGTATTCGAGTCGCTTTCGACTTTTTTTTCGTTCTCTCCTCTTATAACCAATCGAACCAATCTTGAAAACGGCGGATAATTAAGAGGCGATTTTCTTTTTACTATTTCGCTATTATAGAAAGAAATATAATCATGATTTTTTGCGTATTCTATACTATAATGATTTGGCGAATAAGTTTGAATATAAACGATTCCTTTTTTTTCTCCTCTTCCGCTTCTGCCCGCCACTTGAGTTATCAAATTAAATGTTCTCTCCGAGCTTCTGAAATCTGGAATATGAAGCGACATATCCGCGAAAAGCACTCCGACTAAAGTGACATTCGGAAAATCAAGTCCTTTAGCTATCATTTGAGTTCCGACTAATATATCAATCTCTCCGTCCGCGAATCTTTTAAATATTTTTTCGTAATTTTTAGTTCCGCCAACCGTGTCTTGGTCTACTCTCTCTATTATAGCGTTTGGAAAAAGTATATTCAAATGTTCTTCCACTTTTTCCGTTCCGCTTCCTATTCTTTCAAAATGTCCTATTTTACATTCTCCGCAAATCTCTTCCAAAAATTGAGTGTATCCGCAGTAATGACACATAACGGTATTCTTTTTTTTATGATATGTAAGCGAAACCGAACAATTTGGACATTCCAATACTTTTCCGCAATGCGAACAGCTGACTACGGGCGCATAACCTTTTCTATTCAAAAACAATATTATCTGTTCTTTCAATTCCAATTTTTTATTTATCTCTTCGACTAATTTTTGAGTTATCATTGGAAAAACTTCCGATTTTTTTTCTTTTTTCAAATCGAGTATTTTCACTTCGGGCATATTGATTGAAGAGGCTCTTTTAGTCAAAGTCAAAAGTTCTATTTTGCCGTTTTGAGAATGATAAAAACTTTCAATGGAAGGCGTCGCGCTTCCCAATAGTAAAGTGGCGTTTTCTTTTTCTTTTCTATAAAACGCGATTTGTCTCGCATGGTATCTCGGAGTTTCGTTCGATTTATAACTCGTTTCATGCTCTTCGTCTATGACTATTATACCCAAATTATTTGCGGGAGAAAATATCGCGCTTCTCGCTCCTATGACTATTTTTATTTCGTTTTTTTTTATCATTTGCCAATATCTATATTTTGAAGTCGGAGATAATTTACTATGCAAAACGGCTATTTTTCCTTCAAATCTTTCGGCGAATCTTTTTATCGTTTGCGGAGTTAACGATATTTCGGGAAGTATTACTATAGCCTGTTTGCCCATATCGACTACTTTTTTTATCGCTTGCAAATAGATTTCGGTTTTTCCGCTTCCTGTGACGCCATGCAGTAAAAAAGTTTTACCATTTTTTGATTCTATACTTTCGGAAATTTTTTTTAAAACATTTTCCTGCTCTTCGTTTAATTTCAAATAAGGTTTTTGTTTTGCTGGAATCGGTTTCGCTTTTTTTTCAATTTTTGCGGGATTTCCCGCTGGAAGCGACGCGAATAAAGATTCTCCAAAAGAAGAATGGTAATACTTACTCATCCATTTCGCAAGCTCAAATTCTTTATACGAACATATAGGCTCGATGTCTATTCTCGCTTTTATTGGATAGACTTTGAAATTGCCTTCGGACTCTTCGGTTTCTTCTATTACGATACCTTTAATATTTCTATTTTTTACTGGAGCTACCACTCGGCAACCTACTAAACTGTCTTTTATTTCTTCGGGTCTTTTATAAGTAAGAATTTTATCAAACGGAAGATTAAAAACAACTTTAACGAACATTACATTTTTTCACAACGTCTTTTATATTCGTATTTTGACATACAATTTACGCATCTTAAAGTATAAGGTATAGCCGTTAATCTATCATCGCTAATTTCTTCTTTGCAGTCTATACATTTTCCGTAAGAGCCGTCCTCGATTCTTTTAAGAGCGTTATTTAAAGCTTCCAATTTATCTTTGTCTTTTTGCGAAGAATTAACCAAGCTTTGTTTCTCGTAAGTTTGAAAAGCTATATCCGCCATATCTCCGTGAGCCTCTTGTTTTAGCGCTTCGTAAGTCTCGTTTCCGCTCAACAATTCGTCTAATGTTTTTCTTTTTTCTTCAAGTATCAAATCTTTAAATTTTTTCAATTTTTTAGCGTTCATACAAAAACCTTAATACATAATTTGTAAAAGTATTTTAAATATTTCCAAAATATTATCGTTTGGAGAATTGGAAAAGTTTTCTCGCTCCAGACCTTCCGTATTTCTTCCTTTCGACTTCTCTCGAATCTCTCGTAATAAAACCGTTTCTTTTCAATGCAATTCTAAAATCCTGATTTTCCGCTATCAAAGCTTTCGCTATTCCATGTCTAACCGCATCGGCTTGAGCGCTTACTCCTCCGCCTCGAACATTTGCAAACACATCGTATTTTCCAAAATTTCCCGTTATTCTTAAAGCGTCTTCAACGACTTTTATCAAAGCCGCTCTGTTGCAAAAATAATCCGTATAATTTTTACCGTTTATTAAAATCTTTCCGCTTCCTAAAGCGATTCGAGTTCTTGCGTTAGCCGTTTTTCTTTTTCCCGTAAAAATACTTAATTGTTTTGCAGCCATTATTTATTCTCCTATTTTTTATTTTATATTTACTATTTCAGGTTTATTTGCGGCATGAGGATGTTCCGCTCCGCCGTAAACTTTCAATTTTTTCAAATGAAGTCTTCCCAAAGGATTATGAGAGAGCATACCTTTCACCGCTATTCTAACCATTCTTTCTGGATTTTTTTCAAGCAATTCGCCATAGCTAACGGATTTTATTCCGCCGGGATATCCCGTATGTCTGTAATGAATTTTTCCTTTCTTTTTATTTCCCGTCAATACTATATCTTTTGCGTTAATTATAATAACATAATCTCCGTTATCCAAATTATAAGCGTAATCGGTTTTATGTTTTCCTTTAAGCAAAAAAGCCGCTCTGCTCGCCACTCTCCCCAAAGATTTTCCTTTAGCGTCTATTATAAGCCAATTTTGTTTAATGTCTTTTTGGGATAGAACATAAGTGTTATTTTTCGTTTTCAAAATTTTCTTATCCATAAAAATTATCCTTAAATAAAATCATCTTCTAAATTAACCGATTAAAATTATATATCTAATCTAATTAAGTGGATTATTTTACCATAAATTGATTACAAAGTCAAATTTTTATTTAAAATATTTTAATAAATTTTTAATTTTAGTATTATAAAAATTTGCCGACAAATCTTCATAATTTAATCAAATAGTCATAATTATTTTGTTCTTTGTCAAGATAATAATAATTAAACTATTTACATTTATAAATTATTTATTATACAATACCATTCAAACTTAATAATATTTTTATATTATCATTTCTTATAAGTAAGCGGATTAATATAACTTTCATACAACTCGAATATAAATTTCATTCTTTCGGTTTCATTTTTCAAATTTGTTTTGCCGTAAGCCAAATCTACAGCTTTATCAAGTTCGTTATGAGCTTTAAATAAATCCGCGGGCATAGTTAAAGGGTTGTATAAATCGCAAAGCGAAGAATCTTTATATTTATTTCTTATATCCAAAATCTTTTGAGCTTTATTTTCGATTCTCTTTACTATATTGTTTAATTATTAAAATTATTGTATAATCGTAAAAAAATTATTAACAAAACTAAAAATGAAAACTATAAAAACGACTATTATTATATTATTAATTTTAAGCTTCAATTCGTTTAATTTATTTGCCAAAAGCGGATTGGAAATTGGAATATTCGTTCCGATAGGAATGAGTATATCTTTGCATGCTTTTGATTCGTCTGAATACGGAAATAATTCTGGATTCAATCAATATATAGAAAATAATTCAAAGAAAACTAAAGTTGGTTTTGAAATAGGAATTTTATCTCAAATAGGATATAATTTTCAAATAAATAGAAATTTCAGTATAAGCCTTTTGGGAGAGTTTGGATATTTCAGAGATTCGATTAATTACAGTTTGAAAGACACGGAAACCAATTCGTATATATTCGTAATGAAAAATAACATTTATAATACTTTCGACAGTTTATTAATAGGAGCCACTCCTAAACTAAACTACAGAAATTTTTCGTTTTCTTTGGGCTTTGGAGCGAAGATTCCGTTATACGCGGAAATAAATTATTCTTCAAAAAACAAGTCGATAGGATATATTACGGAAAATATAACTACGATTAAGGCAAATAAAATGAAAACTTATTTTAAATATCAAGCCATCCCGTTTATAAAATTCGTATTCGATTATTCTTTTTATAGTTCGGTAAAATTCGATTTGGTTTTATCGGGCTATTTTAATTATGATTTTCCTATATATTATCAAAATAAAAATTCAAATAATAGTATTAATCCGATTGAAAAATTATCGAGTATAGATTTTGGATTTCAATTAGGGGCAAAAATAAGACCTATATAAAATTATATAAAATGTTGTAAATAAGAAGGTTAATAAATAGAGAATGAAAATATATTTTAAGATATTAATAATTACGATGCTTTTAAATCGTTTGGTATTCGCCAAAAGCGGTTTTGAATACGGCTTTCAAATTCCGCTTGGAATGAGCGTGGGAATCGACAGATTTATATTGAATAAAGACAGTTCGAGCGCTCAACAAAGCAATTATAATTCAAAATTAAAACAAAATTCAAAAAAATCTTATATAGGTTTCGATTCGGGAATATTGGTTCATTTAGGATACAATTTTGAATTTAAAAGAAATATGAGTTTAAGCTTAATATTTGAAACTGGATATTCGCATGACACTTTTGCATCTTATTCTAAAAATAAGGGAAGCGCTTCCATAAAAGATTTTAATTGTTATATTTTTGAAAGCATAGTATTTGGAATATATCCAAAATTTAATTGGAATAAATTTTCTTTCGGTATAGCGGGCGGAATTAAAGTTCCGCTATACGCGAGAGTTAAAGATTCGGTTATAGATTCTCAAAATTCTAAAATAACTCAAAATATAGAGATTATAAAAGCAAATCAAATGAAAAATATTTTTAAAGTTCCTATTATTCCGTATTTAAAATTTTCGGTAGATTATTTGATTTATTCGGATAAAAGATTAAATTTATATTTAGGAGGATATATCGGATACGATTTCGGCATGTATTTGAAAAACCCAAAGTTTAACGATAACGATTTAAGAAAAATTATTAAACAAAATATATCGAGCTTTGATTTAGGATTTCAAATAGGCGTTAAAATAATTTGAATAAAAAATAATTTAGGATAAAAGCATGAAAAATAAATTACCGCATATATTTTTATTAGTATTCGTATTAAGTTGCAATAATAATGCTATAAAACCTTCCGATTATACAAAAGAGTCGATAGATAAAAAATACCCTTATTGGCAGGTAGGAATAGAGAGATTTTATATAGCGCCAGAGATAAATAATTATACGGTTATTACGGTGGAAGAAAAAAGATGGGCTTTGCGTTCTTTGGCTTTGATGAGGGCGATAATAAATACTCCAGAATTTGAAACGGAATTTCTAAAAAAGACTTATATATCTTCGGTTAATGAAAGTAGAGGAGGATTTCCAATTAGTAAAGGACAAGAATACGATAAAAATAGGCTTTTAACCGTCGTAAGAAATCGCAAATATAATGTTCAATATTGCAAATACAATAGAACGAGTCAGGTTGCGGTAGGAGGAATAGGACCATCCAGATACGCCTTGGAAGGGTTTGTAGATAATTTGGGAGATGCCACATTCGTTGGAATTCCAAACATGAATTGGAAAAACGAATTTGCATACGGAATTTTTATCGGTTTTATGGGAGTAATATTTCATGAGCATTTGCATAATACGGGATTAAATCATTTAGACGGCAACGATACCCCGACCGCTATTCAAACCGTTGCGGAAGGCATAGGAAAAAGAATTCTCGGCGGAGATTTGAAAGATAAATATCAAAAACAAGTGGAAGAATTAACGGCTTATTACTACACGGAATACAAAGAGTGGTTAATCACTTCCACTACTCATAAACCTTAAATATTAAACCGTATTAAAATATAAAATAATAGTTATCTATATATTTTTAATATACTAATTTATTTACGAAAAATTTTATTAAGAAAATCAATTATTCTTTCATTTTTCTGATTACAAAAAAACTCTTTCGAGCCGTCCATCGCTATAATTTTTCCGCCGTCCATAAAAGCGATATTCGTTGAAAGTTCACGAACAAAGCTAATTTCATGACTTACCACTATCATTGTCATTTTTTCTTTGGCAAGCTCTTTCAAAACCGATAAAACCTCGCCTATAAGCTCTGGGTCCAAAGCCGAAGTAGGCTCGTCGCATAAAAGTATTTCGGGTTTCATGGCAAGCGCTCTCGCGATGGCTACTCTCTGTTTTTGTCCGCCCGACAATTCGTTGGGATAGCTTTCGCTTTTGTCTTTAAGCCCTACCCTATCCAAAAGTCTTAACGCCTCTTCTATAGCTTCTTCTCTATTAATTTTTTTTACTATAATCGGAGCTTCTATAATATTCTCCAAAGCCGTTTTATGAGGAAATAAATTGAAATGCTGAAATATCATTCCCATTTTTTCTTTTCGTTTCATCATATCGGCATGCGAAATAATATTTTTTTTATCTTCTTTTTTTGAAAATAAAATTTCTCCGTCTATATAAACTTCTCCGTAATCTGGGCTTTCTATCTGTATTATATTTCTAAGTAGCGAACTTTTTCCCGCTCCCGAAGGTCCTATAATTGAAAGTATATCTCCTTTATGAACATCGAACGAAACTCCGTTTATGGCGGGAATATTTCTATAAGATTTTTTTAAGTCGACTACTTTTAAATTAATTTCTGATAACATATTTTTTCTCCAACCTTCTAAAAATAAGAACCAAAACCGAAGTGAAAGCCAGATATATTATTCCCGCTATAACGAAAGGAAGAAGTTTAAAATCTCTCGTTAATATCTCTCTCGCATGAAGCATCAAATCGCCTATTCCTAAAACTATAACAAGCGCCGTATCCTTCACCAAATTAATGGCTTCGTTTGACAAAGGAGGCAAAACTCTTCTAACGGCTTGCGGCAAAATTATTCTCGTCATAATCTGTCTATGCTTCAAATTAAGAACATAAGCGGCTTCAAACTGTCCTTTTTCTATACTCTCGATGCCCGCTCTGAATATTTCCATAAGATAAGCCGAGTAATTTAAAATAAAAGTTATAGCCGCCGAAGTAAAAGCGGGAAAAGCTATAAAATTATTTGTCATTAAAGGAAGCCCGTAATAAAAGAAAATTAACTGCAATATTAAAGGCGTTCCCCTGAATATCCAAGCGTATATGTCGAAAATATATCTTATGAATTTTGGAGCGCTGAATTGCAATGCGGCAAAAAGCATAGATAAAGGCATTGAAAATAAAGCCGTTACAAAATAAAGGTTTAAAGTGGTATATGTCCCTTTAAGCAAATAAATCGTGGTTGATATTATATATTCCATAAAATAAAACCGATAAAATTATTGCATATCCATATAATAACGGGTTTTACCAACGGGACGCCTCGCTCTGTTGACTTTAGTCTGGCGAACCCATTATTAAACTAATATATGAAATTTATTATAATGTTATTTATAAAAATTTTCAATTATTTTTTAAGGAGATAACGAATTTTACATTATCTCCTAAATATTATGAGAAACGATTATTAAATTAATGCCCGAAATGGAGACCTATACTAAGTCCTACACTTAAAGAAGGGTATGCCGTAATATAGATACCGTTAAATAACTGCCCCATATCCGTAGATTGGAACATCATCATATCTACGCCTACATTTATTCCGCCTACCAAAGCCAGTTTTCTCGATACAAAAAATCTCTGTTCCACAAATATGTCAAGGTAAGGAGTAATAATCGGTATACTTGTGCTTAAAATAATATCCGGCGCATAAGCCATAACTTTAGCTCCTAATCCGAAACCAAGAATGGTATCCCTCGGAACCAAACTATTTATGCTTCCAAATATAAATTTTGAAGTAAACCCTAAGCCTAAATTCAAGCCCGTTTTTTTAGATATTGTTTTAGTATCGCCCGGAAATGTTAAACCTATATTGGCTTGCTCAACTCTTATATCTGCAAAAATACTTACGCCTTTTAAGGAGTTAGTCATCGAAAACTGATAACCTATTTGCAAAGACGCGCCCCATCTCGCTTCCGTAGAGCCGTTAACTTTAGTAGTTTTAGATTCCGCTAAAGGAAAACTCGTGGATGCCGCGAGCTGTCCTAAAATATCAAACTCAAACGCGGGAAAAACCTTACTGAATCCTACCAAAAAAATCATTAATACCAGCTTTTTCATTGAAAACCCCTTTATAATCTGCTTCTTAAATAATAACAGATTTTTAATATTATGTCAACAGTTCTTTATAAAATTTATCCTTAAATAATATAAAATTATAACTAAATCGGTAAATACCTAAAAGCGTCATTATATTTAATTATTTTATATAGTTTAATATTCTTACCGTCTAATATACATTTTATCAGCTTTATATCCGATTCGTCAAAATTATTCGGCAAATATATAGCCTTCACTTCCAACTCAAGAAAATTATCTTTATAAAATAATAAATTATAATCTCCATTTTTACTGTCGATACTACTTGAAAACATTGAAAGTAAAGAATTATATTCCATATCTTCTTTAATAAACTCCGCCCGTTTTCCGTATATATCTTTATAATCATTATCGGAGTTTTCTATAATTGCTATAGCATTATTATTTAGTTTTGGAAAAAAATATTCTATACAAACGGTTTTATCGTTATAAGAAAGAATGCCGTCTACATTAGAGTTGTTGGAATAAAAAGAAAAGATTTTTAATTTATTTATTATAGGCTCGATTGCCTTTATTTGTTTTTCGTTTAATTTATTTTTTAAGAATTCTTTACAATTATTAAAATTAATTTTATTTTCTAAAATCAATTTTAAAGTATTAATATCGTATTCCATTATTTCGTAAAGAGAAGATATATTATCATTTTTATTTTTCATTATACTTTTAACGAGAGATTTTTCAAATAAATTTAAAAAATCGTTATATTTTATTAATCTTTTAGAAAGCAAAGAAAGGGACAACAAAAATATATTATAACTTGCAAAATTATTATCAGATTTATAGTTATCTAAATATCTATGATAAGTTTGCAAAATTGAAGAATAATCTTTTTTCAAATAATATAAAATAGCCAAATTATTATATATATAGAAAGGAGTTTTTTCGTTTAATTTCAAAACTACTTTATTATAATATTCAATCGATTTATCATAATCCTTAACATAAAAATAAACTGAGGCAAGTTTATTATATAAATCGGAAGTCCAATTAATTTGCGAAGAGAGATTAAAATATTCCAAAGCCTTTTTGTAATTTTTCAAATTAAAATAAGCTAAAAATAAATTATTATAAGCCTCGTTATATTCGCTATTTATTTTAGTCGCTTTTTCAAAATATTCAATCGACTTCTCATACTCGGAGTTTGAATAATAACATAAGCCAATTAAATTATAAATTTTATAAGAATTTTCATTTGTAATTTTTTTTAAACATTCTATAGCCTCGTAATAATAGCCTTTTGAATAATAGCAGAATCCCAATTTGTAATAATCGGAAAAAGGATTTATAGAATTCTCGGAAAATCTTTTTGCCTTATCGAAATATAAAGCCGCCTTATCGTAAAGATTTTGATTGAAATAAATTAAAGCTAAATTGTTATAGGCGTTCGCGTATTTCGGATTAATATCAATCGCTTTTAAAAAATATTTTATAGCGTTATCGTAATCTTTCAAATAGGAATAAATCGCTCCCAAAGTGTTCGCTATTTTATATGAATTGGAATTATACTTAAGAAATTTTGAAAGAGATTCTATAGCCTTATCGTATTCTCCGATTTTATAATACGACATTCCGAGCATATCGTAGGCTTTAAATATTCTTTCGTCCAAACTTTTTGAATGCTCGAAAAATTTTATCGCTATATCGTAATTTTTATTTCTATAATAAAACAAAGCCAAATTATTATAAGCCTTATCGTATTTCGGATTTATTTCGATAGATTTATTAAAATATTCAATCGCTTTTTTATAATCGTTTTTTTTGTAATAAGTTATTCCGAGTAAATTATAAGCGGAAGCGGAGTTTGGAGTTATTTTTAAGATTTCATTAAAACAATTTATAGCTTTATCGTATTCGCCGATTGCATTATAACTTATTCCGAGTAGATTATAAGCCTTGAAAGTTTTTATATCTACTTTTTTTGCCTCTTCAAAATATTTTATCGCTTCTTGAAATTCTTTTTTCTCTACGCAAATCTGTCCTTTATACAAATTCGCCCTATAATTTTTTGGAACTTTTTTTAAGATATTATCCAAAATATCCAAAGTTTTATCGTATTCTTCTCTGTTTATTCCGTAAGAAACTTCATTTAAAAGCGAATTGACATTATTATTCATAAAAATATATTGTAAAGTATATTTATATTATGTCAACTAATTTTTTGGTATTGAAACCGCTTGCGCGCTTTTCTTAACAACAATGGGTTTACCGTAGGGACGCAGAGCGACAGCCACATTGTTATTAATAGTAGATTGCTTCAGCAGAGTTTCGCAATGACGGTGAAATAAGTCGTCATTACGAGGCTATTTATAGCCGAAGTAATCCACAAAAAAGAGATTTTATTATTCTTGTTATTATATTTTCATATATTTTCATAGATTTTAGTAAAAAAGCGAGGAATTTAGTTAAAAATTTTATAAAAAAGCCGATTTTTTAATAAAAAAGTTTAAAAAAATTTGACA
>CAKVCG010000030.1 GCA_934725525.1 uncultured Brachyspira sp.
ATATGAACTCAAAATAAATATAATAGTTTTTATAATTAATAAGTAAACATAAACTTGAAAAAAGTTTAAAGTGAAGCGCTCGGCTCGGCTCGGCTCGGCTCGGCTCGGCTCGGCTCGGCTCGGCTCGCGCGAATTTGATTTATAATAGTTTTATTTATCATAGGCGGAATTATACAATGTTTAGAATTTTTATCAATACCTTATTAAAAAAATAGTAAAAAAAATTTAATTGCAATCGCAAAAAATTCCGTCATTGCGAGATTTGTTTTATAAATCGAAGCAATCTATACAAAATAGATTACTCGACAAGGCTAAAGCCAACAGAGTGAGGCGGACTTTAATTTCGGACGTTGCTCTCGTAATGACTAAGCAAAATAAAAACCCCCGATAAATATAAAATTTATCGAGGATTTTATTTTTTAAACTTTTTACTTTATCTTATTTATCTTGCGGTATAAGCGACCATAGTCATCCAAGACAAAGGTTTATTATAGTGAGGCAAGAAGAAGAAATCTGATAATGCAAACTGGTCTACAGTCATACCGTTTTGTATCGCAAGCGAGAATGCATGAATCGCTTCGGCATGATTATGTTTTGAAGCTATTTGCGCTCCTATCATTCTTCTGCTTCCTTCTTCGTATATTATTTTTACTAATACATCTTCGTAAGTAGGCATAAACTCAGGTCTTTCGGCGTCTTTAAAGAAATTGCTTTTTACATTTAAGCCTTTTTTCTTTGCAGTTTCTTCAGACCAACCCGTTGAAGCCATATTATAACCGAATACGCAAATTGCATTAGAGCCTTGAGTTCCGCAATATTCTACATGTCTTCCCAAAGCGTTATTGGCGGCTACTATTCCCATTCTAACGGCATTTGTAGCCAAAGCGATATAATCTTGTTTTTCGGAAGCTCTTGAATATACGGTAGAACAGTCTCCAATCGCAAATACATTAGGGTCTTTTGTCGTCTTCATTGTCGTGTCTACTACTATAGCCCCGTTAGGAAGAGTTTCAAGATAGTCTTTATACAATTCGCTATTAGGTCTGAAACCTACCGACATAACTACCATATCTACATCGTAAGAGCCTTTATCTGTTACAACTTTTTGAACTCTAACGGAACCTTCAAATTTTTTAACCGTTTCGCCTAAATGCAACTCTATACCCGCATCTTTAATTTTTTTCTCCGCTTCGTCTGTAATTTCTTTGTCGAAATAGTTTGCCATAACTCTTGGCATAGCTTCCATTAATATAACTTCTTTGCCATGATTTTTGAAAGCTTCAACCAATTCTACGCCTATATAACCCGCTCCTACAACCATAACTCTTTTAACTTCGGGTCTTTTTATTTCATCTATTATTTCTTGTCCTTGTTGGAAAAGTTTAGAGAAGAAAATTCCCTCTTTCAAACCGTATTTTGTTCCAGGTTGCATCAAACCTTCTATAGGAGGAGTTACTGGCCAAGAACCCGTAGCGAGTATAAGTTTATCATAATTATCCTCAAATTCTTTACCAGTTCTTAATTCCTTGATTGTTAATCTTTTATTAGCCCAATCGATTTTAGTCACTTCATTCCCCATGTGAACATCTATGCCTTCTGATTTTAAGCCTTCAGGATTTGCATAGAATAATCCTTTCGGGTCTTTTACTACGCCGCCCACCCAAAGAGCGATACCGCATGCCAAAAACGATATATTATCATTTCTGTCGTAAGTCACTACGGTAGTGCTTGGGTCAACCGCTTTCAAAGTTTTTGCCGCCCATGTTCCGGCATGGTTGCAACCTATTACTATAACTTTCATAAATTTAACCTCTTTATTTTTTTTGAATATTTTAAGTATACATTTATTCAATATTATAATTCAAAATAAATACTTAGTCAAGCAATATTATATATATATTTATTATAAATTTAGCTTAAATATAAATTTTATAGATAATAATTTCACTAATTATGTAAATTATATAAAAACAATTAAAAAAATTATACTTTTAATCTTATTAACCCTATAACCTTTCCGATTATAGATATTTTTTCTTTTTTAATAGACGGATAATTTTTATTTTCGGAAACGAGTCTTATATGGTTTTTTTCTTTAAAAAATCTTTTAATTGTTATTTCTTCATTACCGTTATTCAGTATTTTAGCTACAACTATATCTCCATTATTTGGTTCGTTGTTAGGATTAACCAAAACCATATCTCCTTCTTTTATATGAGCGTCTATCATAGAATCTCCTATAACTTTTATAAAGAAATTTCCATCGTCTTGCGCTATAGATTTTGATAAAGCGAAGGTTTCACTCGCTACATCCATTAATAAACCTGATTTTATTTCATTAGTCAATAATGGAATATTTATCACATCATAATTTTTATTTCTATTTATGGGAACACTTCCTCTGGCTTTATTTCCAGTTTTCTTTACAACTCCTTTTTTTTCTAACGCTGTTAAATGAGTGGTTACCGCCGTTGGGGATGCAAAATTAAATTTAGCCATAATTTCTTTTACAGTCGGAGGATATCCGTTCTCATTAGTAAATTTCCTTAAAAAATTCAGTATATCTTTTTGTTTATCTGTTAATTCTGTCATGAATCTCTCCTTAAAAAGACGATATAAGTATGAATTATTATACTATAAAAAAATATTATGTCAATATTAAAATACTATTACTATTGATTTTTTTATCCATATAATATATATTTCAATTAATTTTTACGGAAGGAACTATGATACCTAAATTACACTTAAAAATCGTAGAGAGATTTAGAGAGATTTTTGGGCATAAAGGTGATATTAAATTATATTTTGCCCCGGGAAAAGTTAATATAATAGGCGAACTTATAGATTATTCTGGTGGAAATACCATAACTGCGGCTATAGATAGAGGAACCTACATGGTTGCAAGAAAACGTCCCGATTATAAAGTCAATGTTTACGCCCATTCATTTAAAGCGAGAAAATCATTTTCTTTAGACAATTTGGAAAAAACTAAAGAAGATGAATGGATTATATATTTTAGAGGAATATATTTAAATCTAATTG
Organism: uncultured Brachyspira sp.; assembly: GCA_934725525.1. GTDB lineage: Bacteria > Spirochaetota > Brachyspiria > Brachyspirales > Brachyspiraceae > Brachyspira. The sequence goes on from CAKVCG010000030.1 coordinate 3,046, forward strand.
AAAAGGGATATAAAATCACTGGAAGTGATATATATGTTTATACGGATTTACCTTTTAATACTTCATTGGCGTCTTCAAGTTCTTTATGCGCTTGTTTAACTTACGCTGTTTTAGATTTAAACGGAATATATAATGTAGAGCCTTTGGAAAAAGCTAAATTATCTTACGAAGGCGAAAAAAAGTTTGCTTCCCAAAAAACATCTTTAACCGACCATGCCACAATATTTATGGGTAAAGAGAATCAATTATTTTTCTTTAATATGAATTCTTTGAAGTATGAATACTTGGATTTTAATTTTGGCGAATATTGTATGGCGGTTATAAACAGCAATAAAAAGCGAGCTTCGAGCGATGGCGAATATAACGCGAGACGAAAAGAATGCGAAAACGCTTATAAAAAACTTAAAGAGAAAAAACCGAATTTAAAATCTTTATGCGACTTAAAACCTAAAGACGCCGAATTTATAAAATCGAATCTTCAAAATAAAGAAATGCGAAGAGCCTTATATGTTTCCGCCGAACAAGACAGAGTTAATCAAGCGGTTAAAGCGATAAAAAAAGGCTCGATAAAAGATTTGGGCGCTTTGATACTAAAAACGCATGACGGATTAAGCAAATTATACGAAGTCTCGACAGCCGAATTGGATATTTTAGTCGAAGAGGCTATGAATATGGACGGAGTTATGGGAGTTTGTATGATTGGAACGGGATTTGGAGGCGGAGTTTTAATGTTCCTTAAAAAAACTGAAGTTGAAAATGTTATAGAAAATCTTTATGCAAAATATAAAGAAAAAACGAGAAGAGACGCCGATGTTTATATAGTAAAGCCTTCAAACGGAGCAAGAATCCTTCCCATAGAAGAATAAATGATTAAGGAATAAATAATTATAATAACAAAAAATAATTAAAAAATAAAATTTTATTGATATTGGAAATTAAAATGACATTATCCGAAATAAAAAACGCCGTGGCGAATATTAAAGAACAAACCGAAATTTTAAGGAGGTATCTTTGACCCAGATTCTATTTATAAACGAATAAAAGAGATTGATAAAATTTCCGCAAAAGATGATTTTTGGAACGATAATATTTCCGCTCAAAAATTAATGAAAGAAAGAATGCTTTTACTCGATAAAATAGAGCCTGTGGACAATCTTATAAAAAATTCAAACAATATATACGAACTTACCGAACTTGCAATTAGCTCGAACGATAGCGAAATGGAATCGGAACTTGAAAGCGAATATTTGGAATTACAAAAAACTTTTGACGAACTTGAAACTAAAAATTTATTTTCGGGCGAATTCGACAGCAAAAACGCATATTTAACTTTAAACGCTGGAGCTGGCGGAACTGAAAGTTGCGATTGGGCTTCAATGCTTTCAAGAATGTATGTGAGATTTTGCGAAAGGCATGGATGGACTGTCGAAACTACGGACGAACTTCCAGGAGACGAGGCTGGAATAAAGCAGATAAGTTTTTATATTCAAGGTTTATACGCTTACGGATATTTGCGTTCTGAAATAGGAGTTCATAGACTTGTGAGAATATCGCCTTTTGATGCCAACGCTAAAAGACATACTTCATTTGTAGCCGTTAGCGTTATGCCCGATATAGACGAAGATATTGAAGTAGATATAAATCAGGCGGATTTGAGAATAGACACTTATAGAGCTTCGGGAGCGGGAGGACAGCATGTTAATAAAACATCTTCCGCTATAAGAATAACTCATATTCCTACGAATATTGTCGTTCAATGTCAGGCTGAAAGAAGTCAGCATAATAATAAAGATATGGCTATGAAAATGCTTAAGGCAAAACTTTATCAGCTTGAAAAAGAAAAATTGGATAAAGAAAAGCAAAAGATAGCGGGCGAGAAAACGGATATTGCTTGGGGAAATCAAATAAGAAGTTATGTTTTTCAACCTTATCAATTAGTTAAAGATTTGAGGACGGGTTATGAAAGCGGAAATATGAATTCGGTAATGGATGGAAATATTGACGAGTTTATATCGGCTTATTTGAAACAGAAGATTAAGAAGTAGTTTTTTATAAAATTCCGTTTTATATATATTTTTATCTATTTGCAATTTATTGGTTTTATAAATTATAAAAAATTTATAAACTAAAATATATTTAATTGGCTTTAAATATGAATAATTCAAAAACCGTTAAATTTAAAAAAGATTCCATCATATTTATAGACGGACAAGAACCTAAATATATGTTTTATATAATCATTAAAGGAAAAGTTGAAGCGTATAGTTATTTTGCAGACGATTATACTTTTCAATATAAAGAAGGAGATATTATAGGATTTTATAACGCCGTCCTTAACGAGCCGATTAGCTCAACGGTAAAGGCAATCGAAGATGTGGAACTTTTGGAAATGAATATTCAAGAAATAGAAAATATCAATAACCGAAATATACTAAATAAAATGTATGATTATCTTCTTCTTAATTTGGAAAGATGGCTTGATAGATATTATTATTTTTTAAATAAAGCGAATAAACCTTATATTAAAACCAAACCGAAAATATCTGATATTGTTGAGATGGGAAAAATATATTATAATAACGGATTTTACGATGCGGCTTATAAATTATTTAATAGATATAAAGAATCCAACGAAAATAATGAAACTGTAAACGAATTATTATCTAAAATAAAGCCAATCGAAGAGCCAGAACTCATAGAAAATAATATTTATAAATATAAAAAAGGTTATTGTTTATACAACGAGCTTAAAAGCAGCGATTATTTATATATAATAAAATACGGAAAAGTAGGAGTTTATAATATTTTTAATTCAAAGCAGGTTACGAGAAGAGTGGCGATTGACGGAGACATTATTAACGGATACGCTCCAACTTCCAAAAATCGGGCGCTTTCGACTACGGCTATAATTTTGCAGGATTCTATTATTCAAGCGGTGAAAAAAGAAGAGCTTATAAATCTAATATATGTCGACAAAAATATAAGACTTTATTTGACAAAAATAATGAGTATGAGAATACAGATGACAATATCGAGAATAAAAGCTTTCAACGCGAACAATATAACGAGCAAATTTATTATAATCATCGAAGCGCTTATAAAAAACGAGCTTTTATTTAAAGATATTAAAAAAATAGAATTTCCTTATAATATTTACGATATTTGCTCTATAATTGGAATAGATTATAATGAAAATATTGAAAACGAATTAGAAAAAATAAAATCCATATCAATATCTAAAAACGGAAATTTAATAGTAAACGATATAAACGCTTTTTACGAAGATTATAAAATATATAGCATGCGGACTTCAAATAAATAATTTAAATAAAATTAAATCATTTATTTTCTTACAAAATGCACCAAATATTCAATATTGCCTTTAGTTCCTTTTATAGGCGAGATAGTTTTTTTTATTTCTTTAAATCCTATTTCTTCAATTTTTTTTATAGCTTTATTTAAAATATTCTCTCTTAATTTATCGTCTCTTATTATTCCGCCTTTCGGTATATCGGATTTGTCAGCCTCAAATTGCGGTTTAATCAAACTAATCCAAAATTCCAAATTTTCAAATTCTTTGTAAATAATCGGAGCTATTTTTGTTATTGAAATAAAAGAAACATCGCTTACAATTATAGTAGGGATTTCTTCAAACATTTCTTTTTTTATATTTTTAGCGTTAAAGTCTTCAATCGATATAACTCTTTTGTCGTTTCTTAATTTATAAACTAATTGATTATGTCCGACATCTAAAGCGTAAACTTTTTTAGCGCCGTTTTGAAGAAGGCAATCGGTAAAACCTCCCGTAGAAGAGCCAATATCCAAACATATTTTATCTTTAACCGAAATATCAAATTCTAAAAAAGCTTTTTCCAATTTGTCGCCCGCTCGGGAGACATATTTTCTATTTTGAATAATATTAATTTTATCGATATCTTTTATATTTTGAGCTTTTGAAGTAACTTTAATATCGTTTACAAAAACGCAACCTGCAAGTATTATATCCTGCGCTTTAGCTCTGCTTTCGGTATAACCGTTCTTAAAAAGATATTCGTCTAATCTCACTATTTAATATTTTCAATTAAAGTTTTTATAATAATAAGAATATTTTTAGTTTTATCTTTAGCGTCAACTTTAACTATAGTTTGAGTATGATTATTATCTAAAATATTTGAAGTTAAAGATAAAGAATCAAATTCTCCTATATATTTTTCTAAACCGAATAATAATCCCAAATCGGTATTGAAATTAAAATAAAGCGAAAGCATATTATCGTTTGCCAATTTTAATTTGTCTTCGTCCAATGTAGAATTAGGAGTCTCTCCTTTCGCTATAGAATTAATAACGCTTTCTTCATTAACCATATAAAGAATAGAATTATTTATATAATAATAATCGCTGTCTATTATATAAATTTCGCCTTCTTGTTCAGACGAAAAAGTTTTCAAAGCGTTTTTAACTTTTTCTTCATCCGTTATCGACATTGAAAATAATATTGCCGTATTCTCTTCTTCTGTATCCCAAGCCGAAACAAAAATATCTCCGTCACAAAGTTCAAGTAATTGAGATGAAATTTCATTGTTAACAAATGAACTTATAAAAGATTTTACAAGCGTAGAAGAACTATTAAATCTAAACGATAAGAATCCGTAATTTTTATCTCCGTTTACGAATTTGTATAAATTTTCTAATAATTCTTTTTCGTGCAATTCTTTTTTAGTAGATAGAATATCATAATCATTATTTGGAAGATAAGTGTCAAAAATTATATCTGCGATTCCGTCATTAAAATTAACCTTTGCAGTTAAAATTCCGCCTTTATAAATATCTTTAATATCTTCTGACATATTTCCAAATAATTCAAATAAAGAACTTTCGCTATCCGATAAAATAGACAAATCCATCCAAACATAACAATCGTTAGTTTCGTTTTCTAAAACGGTAAAATATTCGTTTTCAAGTCCAGCGGCGTTAAAAATATTTTCCGCCGAATCTATTATATTATCGTTATCTTCAAAAATTAATCCTCTTAAAGAGACCGTAAATATTTCGTTATTCCAAGATATTAATGTGTTTTCATCGAGGCTTAAATATCTATAATTTGCGTTTGAAGAAAAAGAAATTAATTTATCTTCCTGACTTGCAATCTTTATCATTAATTTATCCAATTCGGTAATATCCAAAATATCTATCATTAAAGCGAATCTTCTATAATCGTTTAGAGAGATTATTTTAGAATCTTTTGAAAAATCGAATAATTGAGCGAGTCTGTTTGTCATAGCTTCGGCAACCGCTTCATCGTCTCTCGTTTCCAAAAAGCCATCCGCAAATCTTTGCATAAATAAAGAATTTAATATTTGCTGTAAGTCGCCTTCCGCTTTTTTAGATAAATTATCCAAATTAAAAGAAAGAACGGCATCCGCAGTATTTGGAATATATTTTCTTTCAACCGCATGTCCCGAAATTGAAAAAACGCTCGCAAACAAAATAGCGCTTAATATTATTTTATTTTTTATCGTTTTAGTCATTGTAATCCTCTCATATATAATATATAATCGTTAAAGCTATAAACATTATTTAATACAGTTTAATTATATTAAACCGTAATTAAAAGTCAAGTATCAATTTTTAATATAATTTCAGTTTATTTACAATTATAATAATTCCTACCTTGAAAGTTTTTAAATAAATTGTATAGTATAAAAAGGAGTTTTTTATGCTAAAAATTAAAGTAATGATAGCGTCTTCCGAAGCGACACCTTTTATTAAAACTGGAGGACTTGCCGATGTGGCTGGTTCTTTGCCGATATATTTAAAAAAATTCGGAGTCGAGGCTTTTGTCGTTATTCCAAAATATAGAGACATTGATTTTAAAGATTGTTATTTGGAAAATGTTCTTCCGACTATGTGCGTTCGGATGGGAAACGGCGAAGAATGGTGTTCGGTATTCAAAACGGTTTATAAAGGAGTCGATTTTTATTTTATAGAGCATCATAATTTTTTCAGCAGAGAAGGACTTTATCATGATAATGCGTTCAACGATTATCAAGATAACGCTTGGAGATTCGGATTCTTTTCAATGGCGGCTTTGCAATTATGCAGAGATTTGCAATTAGATGTCGATGTCGTTCATGTAAACGATTGGCAAACGGCGGCGATTCCAGCTTATATAAAAACTTGGCATTGGAGCAACGAGCTTGGAAGAGCGGCGAGCGTTCTTACTATTCATAACGCTAATTATCAAGGAATTTATAACGCCACGACTACTTACGATTATTTGGGCTTGGGTTGGAATAATTATAGCCCCGACACTTTTGAAGACCATGGAAATATCAATTTGCTTAAAGGCGGAATATTCTTTTCGGATGTCGTGACTACAGTTAGTCCGACTTACGCGAGAGAAATAGCCTCTCCTTACGGCGGACATGGAATGGCGCCTTATCTACAAAATAAAACGACAAGCTTTTTCGGAATTCTCAACGGAATAGACGAAGATGTTTGGAATCCCGTGAAAGATAAATTTTTATCGGCTAATTTTTCGGCGGACCACATGGGCGGTAAAAAAATATGCAAGAGAGAATTGCAAAAAAGTTTCCTACTCGAACAAGACGAAAATGTGGCGTTAATCGGAGCGATTGGAAGATTTGTCGACCAAAAAGGCTATCATTTCATAGCTTCAATAATAGATTATTTAATGAATAACATGAAAATGCAATTCGTGATATTAGGAACGGGAGATAAGGGACTCGAAAGGTTCTTCGGCGATTTGCCAAAAAGATACCCTGGGCGAGTCGGCTCTTATATCGGATATAATAACGAACTTTCGCATTTAATAGAAGCTGGAGCGGATATGTTTGTGATGCCTTCTCTATTCGAGCCATGCGGACTAAATCAAATGTATTCTTTGAAATACGGAACGATTCCTATAGTTCATGCGACTGGCGGACTTGAAGATACGGTTGAAAATTACGCTGAACAAACGGGAGAAGGCACGGGATTTAAATTTTATGACGCCACTTCTTCGGCGCTATACAACACTATAGGCTGGGCGATAAGCGTTTATTACGACCATCCCGATAGATTTAAGACAATGCAATTAAGAGGAATGAAAATTGATAATTCTTGGGAAAAAAGCGCAAAAGAATATATCAAAGCCTACGAGCTTGCAATATCGAATAAAAGAAATTATGACGATATGTGCAGTTTATAATCGTAGGTTTTTTAAGTTTTTGGAGTAAATTAAATATGGAAAAAAACAATAATATTTTATATGTGATTGCCTATAAAAATTTTCAAGATGAAGAATATTTTGAAACGAAAAAAATATTTGAAAATAGCGGATATAAAACAAAAATTTCATCTTCGATAATCGGCGAAGGACATGGCAAATTGGGAAGTTCGATAAATATAGAGCTTTTATTTAGCGAAGTAGACGCGGTAAATTTTGACGCAATAGTGTTTATCGGCGGTTTGGGAAGCATAGCGTTATGGGACGATTGGCGAGCGCAAGGGCTTTCAAAATTATTTTTGGAAAATAAAAAAATAGTCGCTGGAATTGGAAGCGGAGTCGTGATTATGGCTAACGCTGGGATACTCAAAAACATTAAAGCGACTTGTTTATCTGCGGACGAATCGCATGTTCGTCATGGCGAAGCGGATATAGTCGGCGGAAATGTCGTCATATCTGGGAATATTATAACCGCTGATGGACCAAAATCTGCTAAAGAATTTGCAAATACTTTGATTAATGTTTTGAAAAATTGAATTCATAAATAAATTGTAGGCTTTACAAACAGAACTAAAGTTCGACTCACTCTGTGGGCTTTAGCCTTGGAGGTTAAGCAATCTATTTTATTAGGATTGCATCCCTTTATCAAGTCTCGCAATGGCTAAATTGCAAATTAAAAAATCATAATTCTAATTTCCGTTCTTTACTTATAAATATTTTATAGTATAATAAAAATTATGAAAAAAAGATTTCTAATTATTGACGCTTTCGGTATCCTTTACAGGTATCATTTTATTTTTTTGAAAAGACCGCTTTTGAATTCAAAAGGGCAAAATGTTTCTTCAATAAACGGTTTTTTGAGAACTTATTTTTCTCTAATAAATACTTATCCTTCTGAATATACGGCAATAGCGTTGGACAGCTCGAGAAAAACTTTCAGAAGTGAAATTTATAAAGAATATAAAGAAAACAGAGAAAGCATGCCAGACGATTTAAGAAGCCAAATTCCTATTCTTTACGAACTTATTGACGCTCTCGGAATTTCAAAAATAGTTTTGGATAATTACGAAGCGGACGATATTATCGGGCATATTGCCGAAAAAAACAAAAAAGAAAATATAAAAACTATAATTTACTCTCCCGATAAAGATATTCTTCAGCTTGTAGGCAAAGATGTCAATGTCGTGGCAAGCAATAAAGACAACGAACTTATGGAATACGATGCCGAAACGGTTAAAGAAAAAAGAGGAGTTTATCCTAATCAAATTATAGATTTGCTCGCTCTTATGGGAGACGCTTCCGACAATATCCCGGGCGTTAAAGGAATCGGCGAAAAAACGGCGGTTAAACTTTTGGAAGAATACAAAACATTAGATGGAATTTACGAAAATATAGATTCAATTCAGGGAAAATTGCAAGAAAGATTGATTAACGATAAAGATAAAGCTTATATGAGCTATCGACTTGCTACCATAAAAAGAAATATTGAAGAATTGAATTTAGATTATAAAGAGATTGAAAATAATAAAATAGATATTGAAAAAGTTAATAAAATTCTTGACGATTTGGAATTAAAACAAATAAGAGAAAAAATCAATTCTTATATTTCAAATATTTCAAAAAACGGAACTTCAAAAAAAGGCGATAAAGTAAAAATTTCTGGCGAAACAAAAACCGAGGAAAAAAATAACGATGGAAAAAACGAAATAAGAATAACGAGCGCAAAAGAAAGCAAAGCTAATTATTATTTGATAGAAAACGAAACGGAATTAAAAAATTTAATAAACGATATAAACGACAAAAAATTAGTATGCGTTGATTTTGAAACTACGGGGCTCGACACTTTCAACGATAAAATAATAGGAATTTCGTTTGCGATAAAATCGAAAGAAGCTTTTTATTTGGATATTAGCGGAAGAACGAAAATAAATATCGATTCCTGCTTAAAATTGGCATTCGATATTTTGGCTAAAGAAGATATAAAAATAATCGGGCATAATTTGAAATACGAATATAAAATGATGCGAGCTATAAATAAAAATTTTGGTAATATGTATTTTGACACGATGGTTGCCGCTTATCTTATCAATCCCACAAGAAGCCGATACAATATGGACGACTTGGCAATGAGTTATTTGTCTTATAATACGATAAAATACGGAGACATAACGGACGGCGCTAAAAAAACTCTGCTTGATGTCGATTTGAAGGAAGTTGTGGAATATGCCTGCGAGGATGCCGATATAACTTTTAGACTTTACGAATGTTTTGCTCCGCTCATTGAAAGTATGGAACTTAAAGATTTATTTTTTAATATAGAAATGCCTTTGATAAAAGTTTTGGGAGACATGGAATTTGACGGAGTTTATATAAGCTCGGATAAAATGAAAAAACTTTCCGAAGAATACGGTTTGCTTTTGGATAAAATTCAAAAAAATATATTTAAAGAAGCTGGGGAAGAATTTAATTTGCAATCTCCTAAACAACTCGAATATATACTTTTTAATAAATTGGGACTTCCGCCGACAAAAAAAACGAAAACGGGATTTTCAACGGACGAAGAAGTTTTAAGCGAACTTGCGAAAAAATATAAAATCTCTCAAGATATGATGACTTATAGAAAATACGCTAAATTAAAAAATACTTATTTGGATGTTTTTCCCACTTTGGTTAATAAATCGACAAATAGAATTCACGCGTCTTTCAATCAAACTGTAACGGCGACTGGAAGGTTATCTTCTTCCGAACCTAATTTACAAAATATACCCGTTCGAGGAGATGAAGGCAGAGATGTAAGAAACACATTTATAGCCGAAAAAGGAAATTTGCTCATAGCCGCCGATTATTCTCAAATAGAATTGAGATTGCTCGCTCATTTCAGCAAGGACCCAGTTTTAATGGAAGCTTTCAAAAATAACGATGATATTCATAAAAAAACGGCAATGAAAATATATTCGGTAAGCAAAGAGCATGTCACTCCATCGATGCGAAATACGGCAAAGATAATCAATTTTTCTATAATTTACGGAAAAACGGCGTTCGGACTTTCAAAAGAATTAAACATAAAACGAAAAGAAGCGGAAGATTTTATAAAAGGATATTTCGAAACCTACGCGAGAGTCAAACCTTTCTGCGAAGAAGTAATTAACGAAGTGAAAAATAAAGGCTATGTCCGAACGATGATGGGAAGAATAAGAGATTTATCGAAAACGATTAACTCGTCAAACGCGATGGCAAGAAACGAAGCGGAGCGAATGGCTTTGAATACTTTGATTCAAGGAAGCGCCGCCGATATGATAAAAGTGGCAATGATTGGAATTCACAGAGAATTTAAAAATCATTTCAAAACTGCAAAAATAGTTATGCAAGTCCATGACGAATTGGTGGTTGAAGTCTCCGAAGAAGAATCGGATAAGGCAATGAAAGTTATGAAAGATATAATGGAGCGCTCGGTTAAAACGAATGTTCCGATAACGGTGGATATTCATAAAGGAAAAAGTTGGGGAGATATTCATTAATATTTATTTGTAAAAATAAAAAGACATCGCAATAAATACGATGCCTTTTTATATACTTTATGATATTTTTATTTTATCAAAGCGCCACCCATTTACCTTTGTCGAGTTTAAAGTGTATATTTAATCCCTGTTCGGTTACGAAAGTCATATCATTATCCCAAATATATCCTTCATTTAATGGAAATTTATAATTCACAGTTAGAACTTTTTTATCCGCGCTTACAGTAGTAGTTACATAATAACCACGAAACGCAAGAAACTTTGAATTCTCGTCTGTTCCAAGTTTAGCTATATCCTTCCTAAATAACCCTTCAGAGAAAATTGAATTTTCTTTTTGGGGTATAGTCATGCCATTATCCTTGTTTACATATATATCCCTTAAACCTCCAATATAAGTTATCTTACTAAAGTCAATATCAAATGGATCAGGGGTCGTTCCAGCATTCCAATTTGTAACTGTAAGTTTAGGAGTTGTTTTTATCATATCTTCCAACATTTGCGCCGTTACAACTTTATATTTATATAATTGAACCGTAGATTTGGCTGTAGCGGTTTTATTAGAAACCGTATCGGAAGTAGTAGTAAATTTAAATGTTATATCGTAATTATAATACGTAGCATACGACAAATCGCTTGCCGAATTAACTTTAGTCAAACCCTTTGTCAATAAAGTCAATTCTTTTGAGCTTGGGGTAAGACTGTCGAAATCCGTTGGCGTCAATTCTAACGAGCTATTATTTCCAGTCGCTTTCTCTACGCTGTCAATAGATACCGTGAAATTTCCCGCATTTTCCAATTCGTAGGGACGAACCGAAAAATATAAGCTTCCCGCAGAATGCATTTTCTGATTGGCTATTTTTATCGTGATATATTTTGTAGCCGAAGCGGTAAGTTGCCCGCGTATAGCAGGTGGCGGAGTCGGGTCAGGATTTGGATTCGGAGTCGGAACATAGTTATTAGTTTTAGTATTAGAATCGTAGTTTTCAGTTCCTCCTCCCGTTTTGTCTTCATTACTGCAGCTTATCGCAAACAGAAGTAAAAACAATAATGTAGCGATTAAAATTTTGATATTTTTCATGAGAATATCCTCTTTAATAAAAGTGAATTTTTATTTATAACTAAACAAGGATTTTTAATTCTCCTTGATAAGCTATCGAAAGTAAATTTGATTGAAGTTAAAAAAGATTTAACTAAATTTGGAATTGCAAAATTGTTTTCATTGTCATTGAGAGCCAAGCGAAGTGAAGGCGTGGCAACCAAATTCTTATAACAATGTGGCTTTAGCCCATTGTGTGCAATTGCACTTGAACGCAAGGGGTTAAAACCCCTTGTTTTTTGCAATAAAATTGAGGCACTTAAAAATTTAAATGCCTTTAAAGATTGAGATATATAAAATTTAAAATTATTATTTAAAAGACAATTATGGCTTTGCTTTGCTTTGCTTTGCTTTGCTTTG
>CAKVCG010000031.1 GCA_934725525.1 uncultured Brachyspira sp.
AATAAGAAATATGAAGCTAAATCAAATATTGAAAAAACTTTAATAGAAATGTTAAAAATATTTTTAATTTTTATACCGACTACGATAATTATTAATATACTCGCTCGCTCAAAGCCCGGAACTTTTCATTATTTATATTCAGCGTTTTCTCTTTCATATCTGCCAATTATATTATTTTTATTTCAGAAAAAAGATAAATTTATTTTGAATAAAAAATTTTTCTACATATTTTGCGCTTGTATATTTGTAAATATTTTTATTATGGTATTACAACTTACTACTTATGTGAAAAATTATGAAGAGCCTAAAAATATGGCAGGAATGAAAACGGTTGCAAAAATTTTAATAGAACATTCAAAAGGAGAAGAGATAAGTATCATAGGAGTATATGGAGATGATAATTATATGTATAGGGATATTGCAATAGCTTATTTTCCAGATATGGTTTGGAATCAAAATAATAATTCTACAAATTTATATATTATTTTAGATAGAACAGGAACTTTATCGAGACCTAAATACGCCGTTTCAAATTATATGGAATATTTGAATAAAAATGCGACTTTGCTCGGCGATAATGGGACTTTATTCGTTTATAAATATCATGGAAAAGAACCTTTGGAAATGCCAAAGAAGAAATAATATTAAAATATGAAACTAATAATTTAAAAATAAAAAAGAGCTATTATATTTATAATAACTCTTCTTTAATTTATATTTTGCTTTTTAATTTTTTAAATCAATATCTAGTTTCATAAGGCAAAAGCGCAATATTTCTCGCTCTCTTTATAGCCTTCGTAACCATTCTTTGATGCTTTGCGCAAGTTCCATTTAATCTTTTAGGAACAATTTTACCGCTTTCTTTGACATATCTTTTCAAAAGTTTTATATCTTTATAATCGACAATATCTATATCGTTCTTGCAGAAAAAACAGAATTTCTTTTTGAAATATCTTCTTCTTGGATTATTTTGAAAATTAATATCCTTTTCGTCCGAATTTCTATCTCTATAATAATATCTTCTTCCGCCTCTGTATATTTCCTCTTCTCCGCTATTTTCTGAATTATTTTCAAAATTTTCGCCGCTTTCGGTATTTTGAATATCGTTATTTTCTAAATTATTTTCCGTATTTTTGTTTTCTTTATTTTCTAAATCGTTATTTTCTAATTCCATTTTTATTCTCCTTTATCTAAAATTAATTAATCAAAATGGCACTTCGTCATCGTCCGAAAAACCGCCAATATCTACGCTATTTCCCATAGAAGAAGGCATATAGGTAGCGTCCATATTTGGACTACTTGCTCCTACGCCTCCAGACGCTGAACCGAGCATTTGCATAGATTGCATTATTATTCTAACTTTCGACCTCGGAGCGTTAGTGTCTTTATCCTGCCACCTATCCTGTCTTAAAGTTCCGCTAATCGCAACTTGCTTTCCTTTGGTAAGATATTTTGCAACCGTTTCCGCCATTTTTCCAAAAGCCACGACATCGAAATAATTTACTTCGGTAGAATTTTTATTGCTCATATAATAATTATTCGCTATTGAAAATTCAACTACCGCGCTTCCGCTCGGCAAATATTTTGACTCGGGGTCTTTCGTAAGCCTTCCTATCAACATTATATTATTTAAATCTGAAGCCATAAGATTCCTCTTCTTCGTTATTATTATTTTCTCTGTTTCTTTCTCTCATTTCCGCTCTCTTTTTTCTTCGTATAGCTTTTTTGCTGTCTTGCTTTTCTATTATTTCATCCAATCTGACGATTATAAATCTTAATATGCTAAGTTCATAACGCAATTCTTTTTCTATTGCCGCTAAATTTTTCCCGTCGCATCTGAAATGGTAATAATAATATTTACCCTGACTTACTTTGCGAATCGGATAGCTTAAAGTATAAACGCCGTAATCGGATTCGTCAAATATTTCGGCATTGTAGTTGCGAAAAATCGCCTTGATATGCTCTTTCGCTTTTTGATGCAGGGAATCGTTTATCTCCGTCACAAATAGAATCTCATATTCTCTCATTTTTTAACTCCTTGGACAAAGCCTATCTAATTTGTATTTAATTATTTTGCATAATATATTAAATAAGCGAAGTAATTTTTTATTGCGGATATTGTATATTATTTAAATAAAATGTCAATATACTTTTTTAATAAGAATTTACTAAATATAAAAAATATTTAGTAGATTAAAATTTTGCATTTATTATTGAACCGTGTATTTATTTCATGCTCATATAATTATTTTTTATATTTCTCTCGGAGCCAAACTTATTAATTCGCTTCTATTATTTGAGACTACATCTATCATATATGCTATAGTATTATATTTGTCGTTCAACTTTTTATACATATTTTCTAATTTATTATTTTTATCTTCAATATAATTACTAAACGATTGATAAACTTGAAAATCATTATAAGATTTTTCGCTTAAATCATAATTAATATTATATAATTTACCTTGAGTTTCTTTCAAATGGCTTTTTATTTCATTAAAATAATTAAAAGTTGAATCAATCCTTTAGTCTAATGCCAATTCATATATTTTAGCTTTATTTATATCGTCAATTATACTTTGACAAATAATTATATTCTGTTATAATATAATCATGAATAAAAAACCATTTAATCAACTAAACGATTTTTTTATCAGGTATTTCTTTACTGATAAGGGCGGTGAAAAAGTTCTCCTCGATTTTATAAACGCCGTTATGATTAGCGCCGACATGAAAACTTTTAAAGCCGTTGAAATTCTTAATCCTTCGCCAACGGCGGGCTTTAGCCTTAATCTTAAAAGACATTATAAAGACAAAGAAACTATTGTAGATGTAAAATGTATAACCAAAAACGGAACTATCGTAATTATCGAAGTTCAACTTTCAGGCAATTCAAGATTTCCTGAAAGAATATTATATTATTGGGCTTCAAATTATAGCAAACTTTTAAAGAAAGGCGAACAATACGAAGAATTAACGCCCGTAATAAGTATCAACCTTCTTAATTTTAATTTGAATAAAAAGAATAGTAATGTTCACAGTTGCTATATGATTTACGATACAAAAAGCGAAAGATTATTAACCGACCATTTGCAAATACATATGATAGAATTAAAAAAATTTAAATTCAAAGATAATAATTTAAAGAAAGATTTAAATTATTGGCTTGGATTTTTCACTACAAAAGATGTGGAGGAATATATGTCAGAGATAGTCAAAGAAAAACCCATAATGGAAGAAGCTCACAAGAGATACAACAATTTTATAAGAAGTCGATTAATGATGACCAAATACGAGAAGAAAGAACTTTATCAATACGATAAACAAATATCGCTTGAAGAAAAAAGACGAGAAGGAATAAAAGAAGGAATTAAAAAAGGAAAACTTGAAGGTATAAAAGAAAATAGTTACGCTATAGCCAAAACCTTAAAACAAATGAATATGGATGATGCCTCTATAAGCAAAGCCACAGGTTTAACTATCGAAGAAGTAGAAAAACTTTAAAATTTAAATTAATACTTTTTTATTATATAACTATCCTAAATTTTTTCTATAAATCTACTTCTTAATTTTATAATCGGGTATCTGCCAAGCAATATTATCTACAGCCTCATTAAAATTTGAAACAAATTATAATATTTTTCTACTTTCAATGTTACTTCCAAAACCTTATAGAACTCTCTTCAACCTTTCCTTAAAAACATCCGCTAAACTAAAAAATTCTAAAATTTCTTTTACGATTTTTAACGGTAATAATATTATTGTAAAAAGTTCCTATGATTAAATTCTCTCAAGATTACTTGAAAGCGATTTTAAGCGTTAATATTTATTACATAATCATCAATTATACTTTGACAAATGAGTAATTTTTTGTTATAATATAGTCATGAAAGATAATAAAGATAATATTGAAGTAAAAACATTAAGCGACTTATTTGCCCGATACTTACTCGGAAAAAGTGGAAACGAAGATTTGCTCGAGAATTTAGTTAACGCAACTTTGAGCGATTTCAATTTTGAAGAAGTTAAAGATTTGGAAATAATCGACCCTTTCAATCTTTCGGAAAATATCGAGTTGAAAGAGTCAATAATAGATGTTAAAGCAAAAACTAAAGATAATAAAACTGTTATAATTGAATTTCAATTATGCGGAAATATGAATTTTGTAGACAGAATTTTTTATTATATTTCAAAAAATGTAGTTAATGAATTGAAAGAGGGAGAAGATTACCCAAAAATTCAAAAAATTATAAGTATAAATTTACTTGACTTTAATTTAGACTTTAAAGATGCTGGCAAACCACACAGATGTTTTAAATTAATCGACACGAAAAACCAAAATATTAGTTTAGATTATATTCAAATGCATATAATTGAAGTTCAAAGATTTATCAACATTTTAGAAAATTCAACCGTTGAAGAATTAAAGAGAAATAAATTACTAACTTGGATGAAATTTTTTACAAGCAAAGATTTAAGATTAATAGAAAATGAACTTAAGGAGGCAAACCCGATTATGACAAAGGCAATAGAAGAATATAAACGATTTACTTCGGACGATAAATTAATGCGAGCCTATGCAGCCCGAGACGCATTTTTGGTAGGACAAAAAATGATGCTTTCGAGAGAACGAGAAGAAGGAATAAGAGAAGGCAAACTTGAAGGCATAAAAGAAAATAGTTACGCAATAGCCAAAACCTTAAAACAAATGAATATGGATGATGCCTCTATAAGCAAAGCCACAGGTTTAACTATCGAAGAAGTAGAAAAACTTTAAAATTTAAATTAATACTTTTTATTATATAATTATCCTAAATTTATCTCTAAACTTATTACTAAATTTTTTAATCGGTATCCACCAAGCTATTTTATTAATTAATTTTTCATCCATAAATTTTATTCCTTAACAACTTTCAAAATATAAACCATAAACTGCCCGTTATAATCTTTTATCAGTTTCATTTTATACTCGCTTAAAGTTCCTATGATTAAACTCTTTAAAAATTACTTTAAAGTGATTTTAAGCGTTAAGTTTTGAATATTATTTTGTATTAGAAACAATTAAATACTAATTTATAAATCTGCTATAGTTGTTATTATAATTATACAAATTAAATATCGTAAAATTATAATTTAGAGATTATAACATTACTTTTTAAGTTTAAAAATAGTATTTAATTTTAAAATTATTTTTTTGAAAATAAATATTATCTTATACAATATTGCAGAAGCAATTATTTGTATGATAGTTTCTGGAACTATAGTGTTAATCTTATTTATAAGATATGTAAAATGATTTATTAATATATATCTTATTAACAAGAATATTATTATAAAAACTATAAAGCTGCAAAATAATTTTTTACATCTTATAATTTTTCGTTTTTTAGCTATCTTTTCTTTTTTTATTTTATGGTCTTTTTCTATTTCATTTCTAATATTTTTTAATTTAACTTCTTTTAATTCTTTATTAATATTACTTATCTCGGCATCTTTATCAGAAATAATATTTTTACTTTTTTCTAATTCATTATTTATAAATTCTTTTTCTTTTAAAATATTTTCTATATCAAAATCAGTAATATTATATAACACTTCCTCTATGTTATTATGTGTAATTAATTCTGAAGGTATATAATGTTCTTTTAACATAGCAAGTTCGAGTATAAATCTATCTTTCTTTTCAGAATCTGTAACTTCATCTGTTTGCTTTGCTTTTTCTATATCCTTTTTTATTCTTACATATTCAGCTGATATTCGTTTAGATAATGAAGATGATATCGCATTTCTAGACTGAATTAGGACATCTATATTAATTGGTGTGTTATCCCCCAAACCTTTATTTAATTTAAACCAAAATATATTTGTAATATTATATAAATCTATAGTTAAATTTGTTCTATAATCCTTATCTTTTTTATCTTTACTTGCTACAGAAAGTATTTTTTTATTACTAGTTAAAAATATATATTTAATTTTTTCAATTTTTTGATTACTATTACCCTTACGCAGTATATTAATATAATTTAATATGTTAGAATATATTTTATTTTTATAATTTTCATCAGGGTTTATATCATTAAAGATTGCATTAAAATCTTCAAAATATTGAATATTATCAGTAGAACTATATTCTAATTCTCTTGTTTATTCTTTTATATTATTTGTTTTTAAAAGGCTATAAAAATTGGCTTTTTTATTTATTATATCACTTGAGTTTTTAGAATCCTTTAGTAGATATTGCATAGCTATATCGAGGTTTATTGAAATAGTTTTATGCTCTATAATATCTATTGCAGCATTAAAATAATCTTCTATTTGCTGTTTAGTATCTTGAAAGTATTTAATATGAATTAATTCAGTATTATGCTTATTAATACTTTTTACATTTATTTCTTTTACCAATTTTAAAAAATCTAAAAATAATTCTTTATAAATATTTCCATTATATCCTGCAAAATGAAATAAAACAGATGTATCACAATAAATTGTGAACTCATCTCTCCAAGTTCCTAAATCATTTATATCAATAGAATATTGAATTCCCATATACAATATTAAACCCTCTCTAATACAATTTAGATGTTTTATAAAATCTTTATTTGTTTCATTAACTATTATGCAAGCGTTTATTTCATCATAAAATTTAATATCTGTTTCTTTATCATCTAATAAAATAGAGCATAATGACTCCATAACTTCTTTTTTATCTATTTTTATCTTATTATGATTTTTTACATACTTATGAATCATATCTAATATATAGTTATTAGATACTAATGAAATATTTTCATCTACAAAATTGTTGTTTTTTAATATGCTATAATTAATATTGTATATTTCATTAGAAAGTGTAATTCCATCTATTCTTTTCAATGTTGTTTTTATAATACTATCAGGTATATCAAAATTATAGATTTCTTTTAAGTATTCTTTCATTTTTCGTAAGCCAAATATTTGCAGATTCTTATCAAAAATTATAGATATAATAAAGTTATGTAAAATATCGTATATACTTTTTTTATCATCGTATAATTTTCTAAATACTGCTAAAGCAGCTATAAGGTTTAAATCATTCATTATTATTACCCTATACTTTTAATTTATATTTGTTATTCTTATAATTGATTATATTAAAGTATCAATAAAAATCAATAGTTTATATTATAAAAATTCATTTTTGACATAAGAGTATATAACCTATTTTACTTCTCTTCAGTCCCCTTAATATTATACATTTAATTACCAACCAATATTTTCTATATCCCCACAAAAAGAAATATCCTTAAAATTAATATCATATTTTATTTGTTTTGGTAAATATTGTTTTATTGTTGAAATATCTCCGTTATCATAAACTAATTTGTTTTTTATATCTATTTCATTCTTTTTCACTATTACGCTTATATTGTATCCATATTTTTTAACTATAGCATCTTTGCAATCAAACCCTGCGATAACTAATTGATACAATAAAATCCCAGAATTCCAAAGACTTAAATGTCAGCCAACAATTTCATTTTTTATTTTGCTATTGCAATATTCTTCTATGGATGAAAATATTCCTATATCTTTTAATCTAAAAAAACCATAATATCTGGCGTCTATACTTAAAGAATTTAATTCGCTTTCGCTATCCAAATATTTATCAAAAATATAATCAAAAAGTTCTTTCTTGTCTTCATTATCAATATTTTTTAGATTTTCATTTTCTAATATTTTATTATCAATAATATCTCCTATAAAGCCATACTATATTGTCAAAACTTTCTATATATTCGCTTAAATTATTATTCATAATATTCATCAAATATAAATTTATACTAACTAATTATAATATGTAATTTATCTAAATCAATATAAAATTATGTCTTTCCATAATTAAATTATCAGTTAGCTTTTTTACTCCAATTTACAATAAAATAATTTGTATAGAATTTTTTTATATGATTTTTCTTTTTATAGTCAATCTCAATCCAAATAAATATACAATAAAATATTTCCTACTTCTTTTAATTCCAAAAATAATATTTTCTTTTACTTCTTCAGCTTTATCCTCATTAATACTTTCAAATATTTTCAATACTCCCAATTCTTTATATTTAATATTTCTTTCATCGGTTAATTTTCTCATATAACAATCAAATAAAGCCTCGCCCAAATACGCTAAAGTTCTTTTGCCGTTAATTGAATAATTTGAAGTATCTATTACCTTGTCCAATTTTTCCAATACCGAAAATAAAAAATCGCAATAATCAAAAAATATATCTTTTCTCATAACGAATATATTATAAAAATATCGTCTCGTGGTTTCCCTCTGTTCTAAAGTATAACCTTTATACTCTGGATAATTTTCGCAAATGCATTTTACTATTTCGTCATAATCTTTTACATCCGTCCCAGGTATAATTGTTCCGTAATCTTCCCTTGCATTATTTACATTAACGAGTTTTAATTCGCTTTTCATGGGTAAAATTAAATCGTATTTTTGAATATATTTATTTATAGTTTCCGAATTAAGCCCGTATTTATCGAGTAAATTACTATCGTCAAAGCTTGCAAAAATATCTCTATAGGCTTTATTTATTTTCGTTTGTTCGTATTTATCGTATTCATATTCGTTAAATACCAAAAGCCTTCTGTAATGCATAAAACCGATATAATCTGGATTTCCTAATTTATCGTAATTTTTCCAAGCCCAATATATTCCCGTTAGCTCGCAATATTCTCTGTTTTTATCAGAGATATTATCTCCCGTATCGTCTCCAATCATATTTTCAATGAGCCAATTATAATCTTCTTTTAATACTTTTCCGTCTTTCGTTTCTTTTTCTTTTAAAGTTCTTCCCAAATGAATAGGGACAAAAATATCGTTTTTGAATAATGTCGTTTTTTTATGATATGCGACTAATATTTTTAACATATTTATCAATCCTTTGTCTTAATATTAAATTCTATCTTTTTGAGTTTTTTATATAATCTTTTATTTAACATTTCCAAATAATTCAATCTATGATATAAAGTATTTATCTGTAATCTTGCAGGCTTTGTGCTTATCTTTATAAATCCAAATATTTTAGTTATTCTGTATATGCCGTCATCGTATGAATTTATTATCGCTTTCTTAAAGGCTTTGAAATATAATCTAAATAAAATTATAAATCTTGGCGTTTTTAATATATTTTCAACGAATTTCTTTTGTTTTCTATCAAAATATAAATATTTAAATTCTTTATCGTTTTTTATATCTTCAAAAAGTTCTTTCAATAATTTTAAATATTGACTTTTATATTTTAGTTGAATTCTTTTATAAAAATTATAATTTGTATAATAAACTTGCAGGTAGAAAGCTTCCTTAATCAATCTTTCAAAAAAACCGTATCGTTTTAAAATTTCTCTTGTTATAATGCAGTTTGCAGGCATTTTTAATAAATTTTTATTAGTTATTAAAGAGGAAGAATTTTGATTTTCTTCTATTCTATATTGAATAAGATATTTTTTTAAAAATGATATACTATTTGCTTTACACAAAACTTCTGCTAAAAATGGAACATCTTGATAAGAAAATTTTTCTATGAATTTTATTTCTTTAATAAAAGAACTTTTATATATCGCCGCCCAAACGGATGCATGCTTATATAGGATTTGAGGATATTCTTTTAATGTAAATACTTCTTTTGGAGCATCAATAAATGAAAAAAAATTGTTATTATACGGCTTTACAGATTTATGTTTATCAAAAGAATTATATATATAAAACATGCATTTTGTCATATCGGTATCGTTTCTTTTCGCTTCGTTATATAATAACTCGTAAGCGTTTGGCTCAACCCAATCGTCCGTTTCAAGTATCGCTATGTATTCTCCCGTAGCTTTTTCTATTCCCAAATTAACCGCCGAGCCGTAGCCTCCGTTTTCTTTATGAATAGGTTTTATTCTTTTGTCTTTTTCGGCGTATTCGTCCATTATTTTTCCGCAATTATCGGGGCTTCCATCGTCAACAGGAATTATTTCAATTTCTTTCAAAGTTTGATTAATAACGCTTTCAATACATTTTCTAAAATATTTTTCCACATTGTATGTCGGCATAACTATTGACACTTTTGGTTTTTCCATATTAAATTAATCTCCTATTTTTATTTATATAAATAGTTAATATTTTTGTAAACATTCTTTTTAGCAAAAACATATTTATCTCTTCTCTTTTTAATTATTTTTATATTCTTTTTATAGTTATTTTTTAAATTTTTTTATTTTATATTTTATCCTGTGCTTCTTTTAGTAGATATTTTACTGCATTTTTATCTCTTTCTTCTATACTTTTATATGGATTAAAAGAATATTTATCGTTATCTAATTTTATTTTTCTATATAGGTCTATATTTATTGGCAATTCTAAAAAATATGGAATATTATTTTCATCTCTTTTTATTCTATTATCATTTTCACATTTGCAATCGACTAAAACTCTAAACTCATTTTCAAAGAAAAAAGAATCATCCTTTTGAAAAAAATCTTTAATATCATCTTCATTCTTTTCTTTTTTATTCTTTATATACTTTATATCTCCAAAATAATAAACAAAATTCACACATCCTTTGTCTAATATATTTTTTATTAATTCATTAGCTTTAACTGTAATTCTAATTTTTATATTATCAAATTTATCATTTGGAACTTGTCCGTATATTTTCCACCAAGCATATTCGTCTTTTGAATCAGTAGTTTTACTAAAACAACAGATATAAAACTTATTACTAAATTTACATACTCTTTCTTTAATATCCTCAAAAGAAGACGGGTGAGCAATTGTTAAACATCTATTATTAATATCTTTTAATAAATATTTAAAATATAATATTCTCGATAAATATATATTACTAATATCTTCATCTTTAATATATTTATTGTTAATATAATCTATAATATTTTCTATAGAATCAAAATTTTTTTCATCATTACTATTTAAATTTGAAATTATATATTTAATGGAATTATCTTTTTTATTCAACTCTTTCCTTATTTTAAAAGGGATTATTTGATAATTTTCGCTTTTTTGAATTTCTTTCTTTATTGTAAAATTTAAATTATTAATCGAATTATATATTCTGGTATAAAATTTACTAGGAATATTTAATTTACTTAATATAGATATTATTCTATCTAAAAAGCTATGTATTAAGGTTTCATTTGGAATAATTCCATCTTTATAAGGTTTCTCAATTATGCTATTATATAATAAAATTAAATTATCAATAAAAAAATCAAAATTAAAATTATTCTTATCTATATATTCAAATAGATTTTCAAAAATTAATTTTTCAATTATCATGTCACTATAATAATAATCTCTCTTATTTATTAAAAAATTTGCAAAATCTTGCCATAAATTAATATGTTTATACTCTACAATAAAACTTTGTAAATATAAAAGATTTTCATAATGCATTCTTTCTTCAAAATTTAAATCACTATCATTAATAAATTTATCAGAAATATTTTTTATTTTATTTTTTAAGTTGTTAAATTCTACTTGATTAAGATAATCAAAATTATTATATTGGCATAATTGATTTAGTTCATATTTGATATTTTCTATAGCACTTGGATTTATATTATAAATAATTTTTATATATTTTGAATTAATTTTTTCTCTGATTTCATATATTAATGTATAACAATTATAATAATAATCATTACTATTATATAATTTCTTTGTTTCTAATAATTTTCTTTGCAAATCGTTTATATATTTCAAGTGGTCATGATTAATTTGATTATTTTTATCAATAAAATCAAGTATTTTTAAATCTAAATTATTTTCTTGTATAAAATTATTTATAATATTAGATACGATTGAATATCTTGCCTCATTTAATGATAATTTATAAAAATGCAAAGTAAATTCTTCAATATCATTATAATACTGCGTATAATTTTCTTTATCAGAATTATATAATTTAATAATACTTAATAATGTATAATATGAACCAAATTCATCAGTTATTTTGTTTTTGTCTGTATTTTCTATTAAGTTTTTTAGAACAGAGTTTTTTATTTCTATACTATTAAAAAAAATATCAAAATTTATGTTATCCGCGTCATATTCCATAATTATGCCGAAATATTCTAAATAATAATTATTATTATAAAGTTTTATATCTCCTCTATAATAGTAATAAGGTATTTTTAACATATTTATTAATATTTCTTCATCATATTCAAATTCAATATCAAAAATATTTTTTATATTATAAAATACAAAGTATAAATAACTATTATCAAAAGTTCCTTTCAAACAATTATGCAAATCTTTTATATTTTCTTTATAATTAGAACTTTTAAAATAATCCTTTATTTTATTTTTTTCTTCTTCGCTAAAATTGACTTTATCTACAATATCGCCATGTCTTTTTAAATAATTGTAAAGATGAATAGCCCAATGTTTATCCCAATAATTATCAACATATTCTTTTATTTTATCCATAAATACAGTTTTTACAAAAAATTTACTAATTATTAAATAGTAATCAATTATAAAAGGATTTATAATAACTCTTTCAGTATCTTCTAAATATTTTTCTTTGTTATCGTATTTACCTTTATAAAATTCATCATTATAATAACTCAAATCTTGAAATGTAGGGTTATTGCCCAAAACCTTAATTATATTATCTATATCTTCAATAATTCTATTTTTATCAAAAAATTTATGGACGCATTCTATTCTTTCTTTTTGAAATAATTGCTTTTCTTCTTCTATTTTTTCTTTATATCTTTTATCCGTTTCTATCGCTTTTTTTACTCCTTTAGGAATCAACGGATATAATTCTTTATTATCTTCTTTGATAATGTGCCAATAGAAAACATTTTTTGTTTGTTTTGGAAATTTTTTAAATTCTTCTTTGGTAGGATTTAATAATTGCAATATATTTCTATACCTATTAAAAAAATATAAATCAAATGTTTTAGAGCAGTATTCTAAAAAATTTTCTCTTACTAAATCCCAATAAATACTTAAATCTATATTTTCACCTATTACATTTTTTATTATTATTTTATTATCTTTTTCCACATATAATGCCAAATACCTAATAATAATTACATATTGAGCATCTGTTAATATGTTTTTTATATCTATTTTATTTTTACTTATACAATAAAGAGGAATATCTAATTTATATTTTTCCTCATATTCAATATATTCATATATTTCATTCAATTCTTTTTCATCTTTAGTAAAATATATATCTAAAATAAATTTTAATCTTTCAATATCTTCAAATATAGCATCAATTATTACTTCTAATATTTTTGTTATTCTTCTATTATAGTTATATTGACTTTTTCTTAATTTTTCTTCATTAAATAATTCTATACAATATTTTATTAAATTATCGTATATCAAATCGGATTGTATTTCCTCTTTGGTAAAAGAATATATAATATATTCTAAAATATTATATTGCCCAAATTCATCAAATTTTTTAATTACATCTAAAATTTTATCTATATCTTCTTTCTCTTTTATTTTTTCAAGTAGTAAATTTATTATAAATATTAAAGACATAGATTTTGCATAAAAATATCCGTTTCCATAATTTATATCTTTTATTCTATCGCTTATGAAAGATAAATATTTGTCAAATGGAATTTCATTTAATAGACTTTTATCGTCTAAAAATAAAGACATATCCAAACGCATAAATATATCTCTTACATTAGATATTTTTATTTTTTCTATTTCATCTCTTATTTTGTTATTGCAATATTCTTCTATGTGTAAAAATATTTCTATATCTTTTAATCTAAAAAAACCATAATATCTTGCGTCTATACTTAAAGAATTTAATTCGCTTTCGCTATCCAAATATTTATCAAAAATATAATCGAAAAGTTCTTTCTTGGTTTCATTGTCAATATTTTTTAAATTTTCATTTTCCAATATTTTATTATCAATAATATTTCTATAAAGCCATACTATATTATCAAAACTTCCTATATATTCTCTTAAGTTATTATTCATAATTTTCTCCAAATATAAATTTATTTAAATCAATATAAAATTATATTTTCTATTTATTATTTTTACTCATATACAAATAAGCGCTTTTAATACTCTCTTCCAAACTCTTTTCAGATTTCCAATCTAAAATACTTTTCACTTTTCCAATATCCGCATATAAAACCGCAGGGTCGCCAGCTCGCCTTCCTTTAATTTCCACAGGAATTTTTTTATTCAAAACTCTCTCGCAGGCTTCAAAAACTTCTTTCACGCTATAACCTTCGCCCGTCCCAACATTAAATACATCCGTTTTATTTTCTTTAATTAAATACTCATAAGAAAGTCTATGAGCTTCCGCTAAATCCAACACATTAACATAATCTCTTATGCAAGTTCCATCTCTCGTTTGATAATCATCTCCGAAAATTGTAAATACTTTATTATCGTTTGACTTCAATATATTTGGAATTAAATGAGTTTCTGGTTCATGCCATTCGCCAATCCTTCCTTTCTCGTCCGCTCCCGCTACATTGAAATATCTTAATCTTATTGATTTTAAACCGTAGGCTTTATCATAATCGTCCATTATTCGCTCTATAGCAAGTTTGGAATAACCGTAAGGATTAATGGGATTTTGAGGATGTTTTTCGTCTATTGGCGTCTGCTCAACTATGTCGCCATAAGTGGCGCAAGTCGAAGAAAGAACTATTCTTTTAACATTATGTTTAATCATAGTGTCAAGTAAATTCAATGTTCCGTAAATATTGTTTCTGTAATATTTTGAAGGATTTTGAACGCTCTCCTCAACCAAAGCGAAAGCTGCAAAATGAATAACTCCGTCTATAGAATATTTATTAAAAACATTTTCTATATCTTCAATATTTCTCAAATCGCCTTTTTCAAAAATTATTTTGTCTGGATTTATTTCAAGCAAAGTATTAATTGTTTCAATATGTCCGTTTTCCAAATTATCGAAAATAATTATTTTATAATCTGTATTTTCAATTAAATTTAAAACCGTATGACTTCCTATATATCCCGCTCCGCCCGTTATTAATATCATTTGAATATCTCCTTAAATAATTTTAAAACTCTACCAACCGCCAAATCCATATTATAATATTTATAATCCCCAAGCCTGCCGAAGAAATAAACATTATTAAGCTTTTTACTCTC
>CAKVCG010000032.1 GCA_934725525.1 uncultured Brachyspira sp.
GAATTATAATAAACGGAATGGAAAATATAAAATTGGAAGAGCTTATAAAAAAATTTAACGACATTGAAATAAATATTAATAAAGACGATAGAAATATTGAAAGAAAAAATGAAATATTGATTAAAATAAAAAACGGTTTAATAAAAATTGACGGCGAAATATCTAAAATTAAACCTTATGTTTTAAATGCTTTAGAATTATGCGAAAAAATAAATTCTGAATTAAAAAGACATAGAAAAGTCGATAAACTTTTAGAAAATTTAAACGAGTTTGACATAAAGATTTTGAATATAAGCAAAGTTAATGAATTTTTTGGAATAACGATGCAAAAAACTATTAAAGCAATAACGGAAGGATTTATTTTTGAAGATGAAAAATACGACAAATCAATCGTTAATTCCTATAAACTTTACGAAGCTATGAAAGAAAGTATTGATTTTAATCGTTATATAATAAAAAGAGCTTTAATAAAAATAGATAAAGAATTGAAATAATTTTATATTATATTATTTAGGCATTTTTCCGATAAATTATTAAAGTAGTATTTATACTATGATAGTATTTTAAGGTAATGAGACATGAAATATATAATACTTTTTATATTGAGTTTTTCGCTTTTATTTGCGCAAGGAAATTTGCAGGATAATTTTTTGGATACAATTATGCTCGACCAAATAGAGAGAATATATCCAAACGACAATATAGTTAATCCTTCGTCTTATGTTATAAGTATGCATTTCGATTTGAATAGATATAGATTAAACGAGCCGATAACGATGGAAATAAGAATTTACGCTAAAAAAGGTTCGGTAAGTTTTACAAATTCTGATAATCCTTTTAATAATTATAAATTCAAGGTTTACGATAATTATAATAACGAAATCGTATCTTCAGACAATTATACTCTTTGGAAATATAAAAACGAAAGAAATACCGAAAGCAATAATAGAATAATAACGCTTGTGGAAGGCGAAAGTTATTCTTATTTTATAGATTTAAATAATTGGTTTCAATTCGACAAAACTGGAAGATATAGAATCGAAGGAAGTTTTAATCCTATGCCCGATATAAGCGAAAATTTTTCTATGGTTGCCGACACTTCATATTTTTTAGTCGACTCTCCGAGACAATATAACGAGCAGAATATTCGTTCGGTTAATAATAATTCTAATAATTTAAATACGAATAATAATAATTTGCCTTTTTATCATCCTTCGGAAGTAGTTTCAAATACTTTAATTTCTATGAAGAATAAAAGTTGGAGCAATTATTTTAATTATATGCATTTGCCTTCGATTATAAGCATAAGCCAAAGATATAGCGAAACTTATAGAAATAATTTTAGCAATACTTATTTGGAAGATTTTACAGATTTTGGAGTGAGTCAAAAAGCAAGAAATTTAAGTTTTCAAGCTTTTTTAAGAAATCAATTTTCTGATAATATAAGCGCCGATATGATAAGAACGAATTTTGGAAATAACTTTTTAAATAATTTGGAATACGCTTATAAATCGAGCAATATAAAAGAACTTGCAATAAGATTCGATATTTTATATAGAACCTCTTTGCCCGAAGAGAGAAAAGTTTTATTCGAGGAGTTTAAAAAATATATGGCTTCCGCTTACGACAGGCAAGTTAGAAATCAATTCATAGCGGAACTTCAAAGAGATATAATCGCTACGGAAGATATTCAAAAAAGAAATCATTATAGAACTATTTTAAGTATGATTCAACAGGAATATAATTCCACGACGGTATATACTTTATTAGATTATAAAATTGACAAAATCACGATAACGGAAGAATACGGTTTGCCGAGAGCGGAAGTCGAAACGAGATTATTTCACAGATTCTTTAATATGAATAACGGAAATATATACGACCCAATCGTAAAAAGAGTGTTTATTTTAAGACAAATGGGACAATATTGGTATATCGTAAATTATTTTGATAGTATTGCTAATTAAATTATAATTTTTAATAAACTTATTCTCTCAAAAAACCGTATTCATAAATCTTCGGTTCAATCTTCTTTGCCAAAACATCCATCTTATCTCTCAAATCTTTTATGAGTTTATTATATTCTTCGTCAATGCTTTTATTATTCATTCTTCCATTTGCGTCAGTTCCTTGAAAATATTTTCTAATATCGTAATATGACGCGTTCGTATTTATATAACTTCCAGTCGCATGATAATATTTCCACAACTTTTTACCCGACTCAAAAACATCTTTTGCCTCTTTTGAAAATCTAAGCGGTTTTACAGGAATAAAAGATGCATTTTCCGATAATAATACGCTTTTAACTCCTTGCGTCTCTTTTGGCTTTATTTTACCGTCTATAAATTCTTTCATAAAATGCGAATCAAAACTTTCCGCCGCTCCAACTTCTGCCTCGCTAAACGGTATCCAATGATTGACTCCAGCCTCGCTTCTGCGGGCATGTTGCCCTGCGGTAATGCGATTTTGTCCGTGAAATAAAGTAAAAGTCAAACAATCGTTTTGAAATTCTCTATCCGTTTCCCATTTTTGCGTTGGATACAAAAATTGGTCTCTATCGTTTATCCAACTACCGTTAATGCATAATCTAACGGATAAATAAATGCAAAATGGAATTAAATTATTGTCCGTAATATTTTGAAAAATTAAATGAGCTTTTAACGGTTGATTTATGATTGCAATATGATTATTATGTTGAAAATCTGGAGCGTCCGCCATTAATACTCCAAGTTTTTTATCGCTATTATCAATAAATTTTTTTAACCAATTATTAATATTTCTAACTTTTTCACCGCTATAGAAATTCTTTTTACCAGATAATTTTGAGATTTCGTTTCCTTGAATACGGTCAAAAATATCAACCTTTATATTTTTAACTTTTTGTTTTTTGGAAGTATCCCAAATTAAAAAGCCTATTGGGAATTTCCCGCTTACATTGTCAAAAGTATTCGCTGGAACTATAAAACCTTTTAAAAATTTAGCCTTAAATACATCTCGAAATTTTTCAAAATTTGTAGCGTTTATATATTTAAGTTTAGAAAATGAAGCTAAAATACAATTTGGAATTTCTTTATAAATTCTAATAAAAAATTGAGAAAATACCTCATTGCTTGCATTTCCTAAAATATCCTTATATTTTTCATAAGTCTTATTTCCCAAAGATACTTTATCTTTATGCTCGCCAGTTCCAGATAATTTTTTAATATTTCCCGCTTCAGCGTAAGGAGGATTTATATAAATAATAAGTTTCTCGGGGTTCTCGTCAATTACTTTCTTCAATCCTTTCGGCAATTTAGAAAAATCATCGTTCAAAAAATCAAACTTGAATATATGATTTCTAAACATACCCGAACCGCTCCTTAACCGCGCAAGCATTATATCCACATCCGCTTGGTCGATTGTCGAAGCCCAAATATTATTTATATTCGTTAGTCCCGCAAGCAAATTCCCCGTCCCAGCAGCCAAATCCCAAATATGATATTCTTCCTGCCAATTCTTACCCAAAACAGAAGCTATATATTCCTGCGATTTTTCAGCCCAAATCTGCGGAGTGAAAAAAGAACCCTTTCGAGAGCGTATATCTGGAGGAACGAGTAAATCTCGCCTATTGATTATATAATCCCAATATTCTTCTTTCGGAGGACGCTGATATCTTTTCCAAAACTCTTTATGCGATTTCTGTTTGTCGTAAAAATGAGCCGTCTTGCTTATTAGAAATCCCATTTTATCGATATTCCTTTCAAGCTCGTAATGGTCGCTTTTCAAAATAACGAAAAGTTTTTTAATCAAAGTTAAATTATTTTCGCTCAATAAATCCGCCAAATAAAAATCGGCGTCTATTATTCCGCTTCGCTTCGCTTTATCCCAATCTACCGAAATTGAATTCTTTACCGAATAAAGCCATTTTGAATAAATATTAACGAAATTATTTTTATCGATTTGCACTTTTGAAATATTATCGTTCGTATTACCAAAATTATTTGAAATAAAATCTTTAATCTCTTTATCGTCCGAACTGAATTTATAAATAAAACTTTCCTCTTTCAAAGTATCATTAACTAATTTATAAAGCTGTTTAAATTCTTTAGCGTTATGATTAGAAGGCGTCACATTCCAATTAAAATCGCTTTGAGAGAAAACATCCATTATTTTGTAGTAAGGCAGAAATGCAATTTTCTCAGCATCGAAAGCTCCCAAAAAAGCTGGGGGCAAATGTTTATCGTAGATTCTTCCCTTCCCGATTGTAAGAATAAGCTGAATAAAAGATTCGTAAATATTGTGGTTTTTTCCTTTTTTAGCTTCTGCCCATAAATAATATTCAGCCTCGAATTCTTTACTTTCAAAATTTTTAGCGTCTTTATTTTGAATTTTTCTTGCAATACAGAAATCAATCTGTTCGATTATTTGAGTAGAATCGAAATTCTTAAAATAATCTTCCGCAATCTTGTTTTTTAATTCTTCTTCAACTATATTTAAATCATAACTCATTAAAAATTCTCCCACTTGTTCAAGCTTTTAATTCTATTTTAAAATCTCATATTTAAGCATTTTAGGTCTAATTTTTTCTAAATGTAATTTTCTTAAAAGAGTTTTAAGTTTATTTATTTGAGGGTAAAATTTATGTTCTCTCCACAGTTTTCCAAATTCTTCTTTTTTATACTGTTCTATATTCACAAGCCCGTTAAATCCCGTTTGATTAGATAAATCTTTATAAATTTTGAAAATTTCAGTATTTTTATGTTCTTCATCGAGATTTTTTTCGGCAATGGCATAGAATTTACTTTCACTTGAACAAGCATTTTTTTGTGAACAAAGCACATAAAGTAAACAATTTTGTAAAAATTCTCTGTCTTTTTGATAAGATGTTCCGCCATCTGCAGTTTTATATACTGTGTCAATAATGCGATAATCCTTAAAGTCATCTCTTATAGTTCCATTCTCTGACACTTCGTCTCTTGCAGCGCAAAAAAGCGGTAAAACATTGAGTAGATTTTCTTCGCTAACCCATTTATATCCATAGCTATTACCATCGTTAATACTTCCTGTTAAACGAGGCGACTTAAATGAAAAATTTCTCGCTTCTATAATACAAATTCCGTTTTTATATCCCTCGTCCTCGTAAAGCTCG
Organism: uncultured Brachyspira sp.; assembly: GCA_934725525.1. Taxonomy (GTDB): domain Bacteria; phylum Spirochaetota; class Brachyspiria; order Brachyspirales; family Brachyspiraceae; genus Brachyspira. The sequence continues at coordinate 5,129 of CAKVCG010000032.1, forward strand.
GATATTGTTTTATAAACTTTTTTAACCACAAAATCGTCGTCTATATCGTTTTTAAAATGTAATTCCTCGTAAAATTTATTTTTTGAAGTCCAATGTAAAAGCGCTATAGCGGTTTCTCCAGCGTTAAAATATTTTTTATTGCATAAATACGCTTCTTTAACTTCTTTATTAATTAAGTGTCTTGATTTCCAAATTTTAATAGGTCCGTAATGTATATAAGCGTAAATGTTGTAATATTCAAATGCTGAAAAAACAAATTGTTCATCTAAATCCTCTCCTCTTTTTTGCATTTGAGTATGAACCCAAGTCTTTTGATATTGAGATTTTATACCGCCAACTTTATTTGAATTTATTTGAGCGTAAGGCGGATTTTCAAGTAAAATCACCGCTAATTTTTTAACTTTATTTTTCTTTTTATAGGTTTCTATAGCCTTTTGATAAAATTCTACGCCATTTTTACTTAATGCATCAATAACTTCCACTTGAGCCAATCCGTTAAATCGAATGTTTGCCGTCAACGCTTCCGCTTCGTTGATTGTGCCTAATATCAAATGCGAATAGATTTCCTCGTTGAATTGACTTTCTAAATTCCCCACGCCAGCGCATCTATCTATAATTACATAATCGTCAAAACCGTCTTTTTTTGAATTTTGTATAGCGTTTAAAATATATTGAGTTGAAATTTTTACATATCTTGGAGGTGTAAAAAACGCTCCTTCCATTTTTTGGACATATTTTTCATTCATCTTATCGTTATTTAAAATAAGCTTATTTATATTATGCTTTTCAATATCAAAAGGTTTAAACCAACCAGCCAAACCTTGCTCTAAATATTTATAAGCTTCTAATTTTGTATTAACTCCCATCATTTTATAGATATTTTGTATAACTTCAACCAAATCGACATCTTTATCCGTTAAATCATATTCATAAGTTTCCGTTGTATCCTCAAAATATTTTTTAAATTTAGAATAATCGTCGTGCCAATTAAACTTTTCTTTTAATTTGCAATGACAATCATAAATTTCAACTAAAAATGTTTCAAGCTCAATATAAATGCGGTAAAATGGAATTCTTTCTCCTTTTTGCTTTAATCTCGTAGGTATTATATTAAAAAGTTCTTGATAAGCTTTTCTTACTCCTCCGCCTTCATTCTCATCGAGCTTACATTCTATAATCGTATTGCCAACTATACCATCGCTTTGATTTTTATCCATACTTTCAGGAGATATATTGTAGCCTTGTTGTTTAAGATATACATAAAAAACTCTTTGTCCCGCTACTTCTTGTTTTAGCATAGCAGCAACAATAGCGTCCTTACTTAAACGCAAATAATTTTCTTTCATTATATTATCTAAAATATCTTTATTTTTACCAATACTCATTTATATTCCTTTAATTCTAAACTATTAACAGTTAACATATGTTTAAAAATTATATAATCTTTATTAAAGTATATCAAATAAAAACAAATATTCAATTAAATAAAATATTTAAATCATAACTCATTTTACAACCAACTTTATAACAAATTATTATTTTATCATATTTTATGCATTTTTCAATTAAACATAAATAAATTATAACAATATAGCTTGACAATTTAGGATTATTCTATTATATTATAATCATTATCCGTTTATCTTTGGACGATTTTTGTTTTTGGGAGTAGTTTAAACAGTATGAATGAAGAATTATTTTCAAGAAAAGAATCCGTTAAAGATGTTTTCTTCATTATAGAAGATAAATTAAGAAGAGGCTTATTTAAAGAGTCTATGGAAGACTTTGATAGAATAATGGCTATGGACTTTGAATATGCCGATTTATACGATAATATATCATGCGTTAAATTTTGGGTAAATAGGCTTGATAATTTAAATAAGCTTAAAGAGGATTATTTAGAATATTGTAAATTTTTAGATTCTTCTTATAAAAAATTTTGTAAATTTGTAAGAGATAAAAATTATAAGATTGATTTAATATCTATAAACGCCGTTCATTATTTTGTATATGACAGAATAATCGAATTATTAAAGTCGAAGGATTTTAACGAGAGAGAGCAATTGCATTTGCTTTCGAACGCGTTTATAGAGTTGGGGGATTATTCCAAAGGCTTAAAGGCTTATGAATATTTGAATAGAATAGAACCTTATAATTCAAAGACTTTAAGTTTTATTGCGGAAATTAATCATAAATTGGGAGACGAAAAAAAGGCAAAAATGTATATTAGAGAGGCTTTGTTTTACGAACCTCTCAATATTGAATTTGAAAAAATTACTATAGACGCCGTTAGAGAAATTAAAGACATAATAGTAAAAAGGGGAATTCATAATAATAGCCAGGAAGAGATTATAAGTTGGATGAGCGCTTACGGAGAACTTATGAATATTCTCGATATAAAAAAAGAATTAAATAAAGAAGAGGAAATAAAGTTAAGAAAAAATATTTCGAGACTTGAAGCGGATTATAGAAAATTTAAATTAAGAGATAAAGTCGCTCCAAAACTTTTATCTTCTTACGCATTTCTTACGACTTGTCTTATAATGAGGCATAGCGTTTCGGATATGGAAGAGATAGAAATATGGGGAAGAAAAATGGCGACTATAGATAAAGATTTATTGCAATATTATATAAAAATATTAAATAAGAGGTGAACTATGTCGGAAGCTTTAGAAAAATTGGAAAACGCGTTTACGGAAGAAACTTTTACAAGAAAACCTTTATTAAATTATACGATTAAATACTTTACGGATTTAAGCGGAATAATAAACGATATTAACGATAAAAAAGAAATAGAATCCGCTATGGATACGGCGAAAGCTCAACTAGAAAAAAATCAGCAGCATATATCCGCGTTATATTCGATTGGATTTTTGAATTTGAAAATAGAAAATTATTACGATATGAATTTGGATAAACTTTTGGGAATTTTCAAAAACGCTAAAAAATGGAATATTGTGGAATATATCGCTCAAAAAATTTTAGACGAATATTACGAGAGCGATTACGCTTTAAGATATTTGGCGAATTATTATCAAATTTCAAATAGAGAATCGGAAGCGGTTGAAATTTGGGAAAGATTGATTAAATTCGACACTTCAAATCCTGAGCTGCCCGAAAAAATAGCTCATATTAAAGAAGCGGCGGGAGACACGATAAGCGCTGTTCATTATTATAAAATAGCTTTTGAAAGAAATCTTATAAGAAGGAGAAATAACGCGGAAAGCAATATTAAAAAAGTTTTGGAGTTCGAGCCAGACAATTATAATTATTTGCTAAAATACGAATCGGCTTTATATGAACTTGTGGACGCTAATATTATGATTGATGTTTGGAAAATAATTTTCTTCTATTATTTTGAAAACGCAAGATATAGCGAAGCTTTGAAAACTATTAAAAATTTGCTTAATTATGAACAGTCGATAGTCGCTCAAAACAACAAGAAGGCAAAATTTTTCAGACATAGATTGGTCGATGTTTATAAGGCTTTGTATCCGAATCATACTCTTTTTGAAAAAATAGAAGAAATATCGGCTATAACGAATGTAAATAAAAAACCGAAAGTCTGCATTGAAATCTTTGAAAAATATATTCAATACGATGTCGACAAATATGTCGTTCATAGAAATTTCGGAGTCGGAAAAATTAAAGCTTTAACTATAAATGAGCTTAAAATAAAATTCGTTTCGCAAGAAGAAGAAAGAAAAATGACTTTCGATATGGCAATTCAATCTTTAACGACTTTGCCCGAAGACGATATAAATGTTTATAAGACATACAAACTCAAAGAATTGAAAAAAATTGCCGAAGAAAATCCTACCGAACTTTTAACTATAATATTAAAATATAGAAAAACTATAACAGCGAAAGATTTGAAACAGGAATTAACGGCAACCCCGAACGTAGTCGTATCCGAATCTTCTTATCCAAAATGGTTAGAATCGGCTAAAAAGTCCGTGCGAGCTTCCACAACGGTCAAATTTGATAAAAATACATTCTTATATAATGAGGAAGCTGAAACTTATGATGCCGAGAGTTTATATAAATTTAATAAAACTGAAAATTTCTTTGAAAGATACCAAATATATATGGAATATTTAAATTATACTCCAAATTTGAATTCCGAAGAAGCAAAAGAGATGCATGATTATTTCGTCAATATCGCTAAAGATAAAAATTCTAAAAATGACGCGAGAATAGTAAGCGCTATATATTTGAAAATTTCGGGATATAACGAAAAAGGAATTCCTTCGCTATCCGATATGATTAAAGATATTGACGATTATACTCATATATACGAAATACTGCCTTCTTCGAATTATAGAGATAAATTTCTTAAAGCAATTCAAGAAGGAAAAAAGGATGAATATTACGATATTATATTAAAAATATTATATTCTCCACAAGTAAAGAATCATTATTTAATTGTTAATAAGTTATTTGCGGATGGTAAAACCGACATATTATCAAAAACTATAGACGATATATTTTTGCATTATAGAGAATATCCAGAGTCTTTTGTTTATTTTGCTCAAAAGATTCTTGAAGGCGAATATTCGGATGAAACGGAAGGCGGAATTAAAATTAATAAAAATTCTTTAATGATAGGTTTATTAAGCGTAATATCTTATTTATCAAAAATGGTAGATAATAAAGAAACTGCCGTTCAAGGAAGAAAACTTTTGAAAATCGTTTACGAGCTTGTATTCGATAAAAATTATCTTTTGAAATTTATAGAAACGGAATCTGAAGACGATGTAAAAATTATATTCGGCGAATTTCAAAAACTCGTTAATTTGGAACAGCATTATAAAACCAATATTATATCCGCCGTTATTAAGCGATTTCCTAATTGGAAGATATAATTTATATTAATATTGACTATAATCAATTTCTAATATATATTAGGTAGAATTAATAAAATTATTTTATAAAAAGCGGAGGGTATATTATGGCAAGAGTATGCGAAATATGCGGAAAAGGTAAACAAAACGGAAATACCGTAAGCCATTCTAATATAAAAACGAATCGTTCTTTTAACGCTAATTTACAAAATATAAGAATAGAAGTTAACGGAACGGTAAAAAAAGCTTTGGTATGCGCGAAATGTATAAAGGGAAATAAAGTAGTAAAAGCCAAATAATGAATATCGATATAGGCAAATTTGCCGGTTTTTGCGATGGCGTAAAATATGCAGTCGAAAATACTTTCTCTCAAGCGGTTAAGAGCGAAAACGAAATATATGTTGACGGGCATTTAATACATAATCCGCAGACTTTGGATATGCTTAAAAATAGCGGAGTTAATACTTACGAAGATAAAGAAGATATATCCATATTGGACGGTAAAACCGTTATAATAAGAGCGCATGGAGTATCGCCTGAAAGAAGAGATATTCTTTCAAAACATGCAAAAAAATTGGTTAATCTCACCTGCAAATATGTGGCAAAAACTCAAGGTTTGGTAAAAAAATATAGTTTATTAGGCTATAGAATAATCGTTATTGGAAACCCGGTTCATCCAGAGATTATAGGAATATGCGGATTTGCGGACGATGTTTTTATAATTTATAAAGATTCCGATTTGGATAATCTCCCGAACGATGAAAAAAAAGTTTTAATAGTCTCTCAAACAACTTTGCAGAAAGATACTTTTTATAAATTCGTTTCTAAAATAAAAGACAAATATAAAGACTCGGAAATAATAATTAAAGACACTATTTGCGAGGCTACCGAACAGAGACAAAACGAAATATTGGATATTGCTAAAAGAAACGATGTCGTTTTGGTTATAGGAGGTTCGGAAAGCAGCAATACAAAAAATCTATATAAAATCGCTTCCGATATAAGGCCTACTTTTTATGTGGAATATAAGGAAGATTTAAATGATTTAGATTTATCAAGTTATAGGAATGTAGGTATAATGGCGGGCGCTTCTACTCCCGATTGGCTTATAGAAGAGGTGGCGCAAACTATCAAAGATAAATATGCGAGTAGTTTAGCAAAATTTTTTTCAAATATATTCGATTTTTTGAATTATGGATATATATTTTTTTCGGTAGGCGCATTTTTAATGTCTTATGCCGTATATGATATATTATCTCAAACTTTTCAATATCAAATAGGAATTATAACTGCTTCTTATTATTTATATACGAGTTTAAGTAACGGTTACAGCAACTACACGATTCGTATAAGCGATAAAAAAAGATATATGTTTTATAATAAATATAAATCGTTTTTTATGTCAATTATATTTATAAGTTGCATAAACATGTTTTATTTTTCTTATAAAATGGGCGTTGAAATATTAATGCTTACCTTATTGTCAAGTTTGCTTGGAATAGGATATAATATGAGTTTTAAGAGGCAGTCGAAATTTGATAATTCTTTATTTTTTTGCATTTTTAAAAAACTTATTCCATTTAAAGCGATTGTAATATCCATTGCCGTTACGATACTTTTAAACGGTTCTATATTTATACTTCATAACAATATTATTAAAGAAAAATTTTTCGCATATTTATTTTCAGCAAGTATAGTTTTCATATTCATGTTTATAAGACAAGCTTTAATTGAGATAAAATTCTCTCAAAGCGATAAAATAGCGGGAGCTATAACTTTAACTTCATATATAGAACCTAAAAAATTAACCTTTATAATCGGTATAGTTCCGATTATTCCAATATTATTTATGTTTATAGGAATAATTATGGGTAAGTTTTCGCTTTCAAATAATATAAAATACCTTATTCCTATTTTTTATTCAGGCATAATTTCTTTTATAGCAATAAGGAGAAATGCTATAACAATAAGCAGGCATTTATTTTCCTTTTTAATAGATTCGCCGTTATATATATTATTTTTAGCGGCATTAATATAATAATTAACGCCGCATAAAAATAATATAATTTAATCTTTTTTTCTAAATAAAGAAGAAGATGAACCTGCCAAATGACTTCTTTTCAAATCAATAAGTTCGAATATCGTAGCGGAAGACAGACTCTCTCTTAAAGCTTTCGGAGATTTCAATAATTTTATTATCTCTTCGTTAACCATCCACTCTTCATCGTATATATTGCTTATAGAATCTCTCGGAGCGTATATCATATTGCTTCTGGCTAACGGTATAAATCTTCCATTTTCATCGTAGTAGCCCAATTCCCCTATAAAATAAGCATGAGGCATAGCCAAATTAATATACCTATCTCCGTAAATGGCATTAACATCCAATTCTCTATGTAATTCTCCGTTAGTTATATCATAGCCGAATACATGGAATATTCTAACGGATATTCTACGACCTTTCAAAGAATGATAAGATATATCGTAATCCGAAATGTCCCAATAAAAGAAACACCATTCTGGGTCACGCATCATTAAAGTTAATTTAGTTTCATTATATCTTTCCGGTAATTCTTTAACTATATCGACTTCATCGGGAATATATCTATTTTGAAGTTTGATATTCTCTCCAGATCCTTTGGAAACCGGTTTTTTAGGAGCTGCTTTTTTAACTGTCGCCTTTTTAAGGGCTATAGTTTTTTTTACAGTCGCTTTTTTTGTAGGAGTTGAGGCTTTTTTATTGGCGGTCATTTTTTTAGTGACACTTTTTTTGCTAATCGCCTCTTTTTTTGGAGTAGTTTTTTTACCAGATGTAGACATAAATCTTCTCCATTACTTAATTATTAATCTCTTATATTTCACTATTTTTTTGTCGTAACTTTTTTAGCGGTTGATTTTTTAGCCGTAGTTTTTTTAGCAGCTACCTTTTTAGTAGCCGTTTTTTTGGCTGCAGTCTTTTTAGGGGCCGCTTTTTTAGTAGTTTTTTTCGTGGTAGTTTTTTTAGCACTTGTAGCCATAAATCTTCTCCATATGTATGATTTTTATTTTTTTATTATAATATAAATACTATTCTTGTCAATATAAAAATAAAAAATTTTTTAAAACCAAATAATTGTAATATAATTATTAATATTTTATAATATCGGCAACTATTTGATTTCAAATTAATTTATTTTAATAAAAGGAAAACAGATTATGAGAAAAACAAAAATTATAGCGACTTTAGGTCCGAGATGGTCCGATGAAAATAGCATAACTAAAATTATAGAAAATGGAGCGGATGTTTGCAGACTCAATTTTTCTTTCGGAACTTATGAAGAACATTTAGAGAGAATTAATATTATAAGAAAAGTTTCAAATAATTTAAAAAAACCCGTTTCGATTTTGGCGGATTTGCAAGGACCTAAAATAAGAATAGGAAAATTAAAAGAATCTATAACTATTAAAGAAGGCGACATTGTCCAATTAAGCGGATATAAAGAAATTAAAGAAGAAAATATTATTCCAACGACTCACTCAAATATAGCTCATGATGTTAAATCGGGTTCTATGCTTTTAATAGCCGATGGAACTATTCAATTAATTGTAGAATCAAAAGACGAAGATAAAAAATTAGTTGTATGCAAAGTTATAACGGGAGGAACTATATTGAGCGGTAAAGGAATCAATTTGCCTGGCGCTCATGTAACAACCGAAGTTTTAACAGAAAAAGATATTTCGGACGCTTTATTTTCCGCTAAAAACGGAGTCAATTATTTAGGAATGAGTTTCGTGAGAAAAGCGGACGATGTTATAAGACTTAGAAAAATTTTAGACGATAATAATTTTCAAGATGTCGGAATAGTTTCAAAAATAGAAAATACGGAATCTTTAGAAAATTTGGAAGATATTATTAAACATTCTGACGGAGTTATGGTTGCAAGAGGAGATTTGGGAGTTGAAATTCCTTTTGGCGAAGTTCCAATTTGGCAGAAAAAGATTTTGAAAATAGCAAACGATATGGGAAAGATAACGATTATAGCGACTCAAATGCTTGAAAGTATGACAAAAAGCCCCGTGCCTTCGAGAGCCGAAGCGAGCGATGTCGCGAACGCTGTTTTAGACGGAACGGATGTAGTTATGATGTCCGCTGAAACGGCATCGGGAGATTATCCTATAGAATCGGTTAAAGCTATGGTTTCTATAGTTGAAGCTGTGGAAAAATCTATAATCGTAAAAAAAGAAATTAATAATTCTTCGGATATAAATTTAAATGACGCATTAACCGATAGCGCTTCGTATTTGTCTTATTGTCTTCCTAATAAAGTTATTATAGCTCTTTCAAGGTCGGGATGGACGGTTAAAAATTTATCTAAAAAGCGTCCTAAAACTCCAATAGTTTTTATGTCGGCGGATAAAGATTTATGCAATAGAATCTCTATATGTCATAATGTTTATACAATATTAATGCCTGAAGATTTGAATTTTAGCGCGGGAATAAGTCATGGCGGACAGATTGATATTCTTGAAGATACTTTAATAAAACATAATTTAGCAAACCATGGCGACACCGCGATTGTAGTGAGCGGAAGCAAATGGCAAGGAAGATGGCAAGAAAATAGCGTTCGTATAGTGATTATACATTGAAAAACTAATATGTAGATTTTCAAATTTTTAAAAATAATAACGGGTTTTCGCTTAGACTTACCCTTACAGACAGGGGACGGAAGCCCAGCTCACAGAGTGCGCATACTGCGGGAAGTTCATTGTGTGCAAGTTGCAAAAGGATGCAATATAGAAACAGCACATAAAGAGTTACAACCCCTTGTTATCTTGGAAGTTTTAACAGGTTCTGGATTTGATTACCATTTCGATGATAACAGCGCGACTTAAGTGAAATCGCCTCACAATGACAGTAATTTAATTAAACGAAAAACTAATAATTAAATTTTAATTTATAAAAAATAAATGTAAAATTTCATATATTTATACTTGATTTATAAAATATTCAATCAAGCGTAAACATCCAACCTACCGCCGATATTATAATTTACCGCAACAGAAGAACCTTGAGCCGAAACTATTCCCGCAATTTTTCCTGCAGATTGTGAAGAATTATAAACATTAAGTCCCGCGCTATATACATGTCTGCTTAAAGGAAACATTGTTTGCGAATGAATAGAATTAATTGAAATTTCCATAATTTA
>CAKVCG010000033.1 GCA_934725525.1 uncultured Brachyspira sp.
AATAATTTGCTTTATCTTTTTTGAAATATATTGTAAATTTATAAAATTAAAATTATTTAAGGAATACAAATGACTTTAAACGATATATTTGCCGAATTTAAAAAATTAAAAAACGATAAAAAAGCGATTGAAATGTCCGCTTATATGAAAAATCAATTTGCATTTTTAGGAATTTCCGCAAGCCAAAGAAAGGAAATTGAAAATAAAATTTTTAAATCCGTTTCTAAAGAAGATTTAGATTTTAAATTTACGGATAAATGTTATAAAAATAAATATAGAGAATTTCAATATTCGGCTGTCGATTATCTTAATTTCAAAAAGCGTCATTTGAATATGTCGCATATTGAAATTTTGAAAAAATATATATTGACAAAATCTTGGTGGGACACTATCGACCATTTGGATAAAATAGTCGGAGATATCGCGTTGAGAGACGAAAAAGTAAACGAAATATTATTGAATTGGAGTTTGGACGAGAATATTTGGCTTAGACGAATTGCAATCGACCATCAGATTTTGAGAAAAGAAAAAACGAATATTGAACTGCTTGAGCAAATAATAATAAATAATTTCAATCAAAAAGAATTTTTTATAAATAAAGCGATTGGATGGAGTTTGAGAGATTATAGCAAAACAAATCCAAAATGGGTTAGAGATTTTATTAAAAGACATAAAAATTCTATGAATAATTTGAGTATAAGAGAGGCAAGCAAATATATATAATTGCTCGAGACTGGATTTGAACCAGCACGGTGTTACCCGACAGCACCTCAAGCTGTTGTGTCTACCAATTCCACCACCCGAGCAAAGATTGTTTATATGATATATTAGAATAGAGTTTTGTCAAATAAATACTATTTTCAATGTTTTTATTTAATTAAACTGCAACGGCTTTTTTCTTATTTCTCGTCAATATCTGAATCAATACTAAAATAATTATAATTAATAATCCTGCAACATCCGTAATCCAACCCGGGTCTATAAGGAGCAATCCTCCCACTATAAATAGTATTCTTTCAATCCAAAAACATTTTCTAAATACATATCCTTCCAAACAAGAAGCTACTCCGAACATTCCTATAATAGAGGTTATTATTATCTGTATAACTTCAATTAAATTTGTATCTAACATAAGCATAGCGGGATTGAATATAAATATATAAGGAATTATAAAAGCTCCAATAGCCAATTTACTCGCTTCAAGTCCAGTTTTAAAAGGGTCAGATTTCGCTATAGCAGCTCCCGCCATAGCAGCCAAAGCAACGGGAGGCGTTACATCTGCGATTATTCCAAAATAAAATACAAACATATGCGCAGCCAAAGGTTTAAATCCTAAACTTATTATAGCCCCAGCGGCAATAGTTGAAGTTATCAAATAATTTGCAGTCGTAGGAACTCCCATACCAAGTATTATTGAGCTAATCATAGTTAATATTAATAATAAAATAGAAATTCCTCCCGATATTGAAACTAATCCCGCGCCGACTTTTAAGCCTAATCCCGTAAGAGTTATAACGCCTATTACTATTCCCGCCATAGCGCAGGCAATAGCAACGCTTATTATATTTCTTGCAGCATTACAAATAACATCTACAATATCGTTAAATCCGAAGCTGATTTTTCTTTTTTGTAAAATATCAATAATATCGTTTATTATAGCGACAAAAACTGCTGATATTATTCCCATTAATCCCGCATATATCGCGGTTTTTCCAAGAATAAAAAATATTATTATAGTTAATAAAGGAATTATTAAATAACCTCTTTTAAGAAGAAGTTCTCCAAATTTTGGAAGAGATTCTTTCGACAAACCTTTAAGTCCCGTCTTTTTTGCTTCAAGATGAACCATTATAAAAATTCCCGTAAAATATAAAATCGCGGGAATAATCGCCGCTTTCGCAACTTCCATATAAGGAATTCCTAAACTATCCGCCATTAAAAAACTTGCAGCTCCCATTATAGGAGGCATAATCTGTCCGCCCGTAGAAGCCGAAGCCTCGACTGCGCCTGCAAACTCCGAACGATATCCAAGAGACTTCATCATTGGTATTGTAAAACTTCCCGTGCCAACCGTATTTGAAACAGAACTTCCCGAAACCGTTCCAAACATTGCGCTCGTTAAAACGGCAACTTTTGCGGGACCTCCGTCAAAACCGCCCGCGATAGCGTTACAAATATCTATAAAAAATTGTCCTATTCCCGTTTTATCAAGTAAAGCTCCGAAAAATATAAATAAAAATATAAATGTTGCCGAAGCTCCTATTGGCGTTCCCATTATTCCTTCGGTATTATAAAATAAATGAGATACGAGTCTTTGATAAGAATATCCTCTATGATTTAAAAATCCCGGCGCATAAGCTCCAAATAAAGCGTAAATTATAAATATTAAAGAAATTATTAAAATTGGAAGTCCGACTATTCTTCTGCATGCTTCAAATAATATTAATATTCCGATTATTCCTACAAAAATATCTAAAGTCGTATATATTCCCGCTCTTCTAACTAAAGATTCAAAATTAAATACAATATAACTCCATGCGGCCGCTCCGACTATAGCAAGTATAATATCATAAAATGGAAGTTTATCTTTCGGCATATCTTTTTTCATTGGAAATAATAAATAAGCAAGAAGCATTACAAAAGCCAAATGCGTAGCTCTCAAAACTTGCGCCGTTATTCTTCCCGAAAGTATAGAATATAATTGAAATAAACAAAATATAGCGGATATTATTATAATTAAATATTTTTTCCAATCTTTATATCTTCTATATCTCGATTCGCTATCGTATTTGCTCATATAATTATCTATTTCTTCCGCGCTTAAAATATGAATATGATGATTTTCTTTACTCATCGTTCCTCCCAGCAAAAATGATTTAATTTTAGTTCGATATATTTAAATAAAGACAAAATTTTATATTCTATCTTTATACTCTCTTGCGGTTTAAATATTTTTTTTAATTCTATTTTCTCTCCGTCAATTTCTATTATATGATTTGCAATCGTTCCTACAAATAAATATAAATTATCAATTTTTTTATTTATATCGTATATTTCTATATAATCGTCCGTAATTATAAACTTTTGCAATTCTTCGGGTTCGGGAATTCCCGCTCCGTAAGAAGCAAATCGGGTTTTTGAGAGAATAATATTTTTATCTTCAATAATATAATAATCTCTAACCAATCCCTTATTAACGGAATGAGTATATAAAATCACAAACTCTTTATTTTTTATATTAAAAACTTTTTTATTTATAAGCAATTTAGGAAATATCGGCTTAAATAAAATAATCGTTAATAAGATAATCGCTGTTAATCGGAGAGTAAGTAATATAATAGTCTTTTTGTTTTTGCTACCATTAAACACAATCAACCAATTAACCGACTTAAATTATCTTTTTATTTTACTGCACAATAATGCCTACTTCTTCATAATATTTTACCGCTCCCGAATGAAAAGGAATTGAAACTCCCTTTGGAGCGTCTTCAATATTGAGTTCGTTTCCTTTAGCATGAGCCAACGATAAATCCGACTGCTTTTCAAATAGAGTTTTTATCATATTATAAACTTCATCTTCGGGAATATTATTATTAACGGCAATAGTCGCTTTAACTGCTACAGCTTTCGTGTCGGTATTTACTCCGTTATAAGTGTTTGCAGGTATATTCACTTCGGTATAATATTTATATTGAGAGGTAAGCTCTCTAACTTGAGTATTTCCGATTGGAACTAAAATTATATCGGTTGATAAAGATAATTCCTGCAACGCGGCGTTAGGAACTCCGGCGACTATAAAGCATGCATCCAAAGTTCCGTTTTGAAGTCCATCGCTCGATTCTTTAAATGAAAGATTCGATTTTCTAATATCGTCAAAAGTCAAACCATAAGCTTCCATTATTTGTTTTGCGTTAAATTCTGTTCCGCTTCCCGCGTCTCCAACCGAAATTCTTTTTCCTTTAAAGTCGGCTATGCTTTTAATTCCGCTCGATTTTGTGGCGGCTATTTGAACGACTTCGGGATATAAAGTGAGTATTGCCGAAAAATTGCTTAAAACTTCTCCCTCAAACATATCCGTTCCGTTATAAGCGTAATCCATAACATCGTTTTGAACGAATGCCAAATCCGCTTCGCCTCTGTTTATCAATCTTAAATTCTCCGCAGAAGCTCCCGTTGATTGCGCCGTCACATTCATGCCTTCGATATTATTATTCCATAGATTCGCTATGACTCCTCCAAAAGAATAATAAGTTCCGCTCGTTCCACCCGTTGCAAATATATAATTTTTATTTGCGCTTTTGGAACATCCAATTACGATTAGAAATAATGAAATTGAAATAATTATTAACTTTTTCATAATTAAGTCTCCTTTATTTTTATGTATATAATATATTTTATAGATTTTAAAGTCAATATGATATTTATTATAATATATATTAAAATATTTATCTGAATTTTTTATAGAATTATGTTCTTTAATTGATTCATTTTATTTTTTATTATTTTCTAATTTTGAAAATTTTTAAAATCTGGCGCTCAAATAAGGCATAGGATTTTTATGTTCTCCGTTTATTCTAACTTCAAAATGACAATGTATACCCGTAGTCCTTCCAGTATTTCCTATAAGCGCTATTTTATCTCCTCTTTTAACCTTTTGTCCGATACTCACCAAAAGTTTTGAATTATGTCCATAAGCCGTTTGATAGCCATTAATATGATTAATTATGATAAACCATCCATAGCCGTTTCGCCAACCCGAATATGTTACTATTCCGTCAGCAACGGCTAAAATAGGAGTTCCATAAGGACCCGCTATATCTACGCCGTAATGATAGCTTTTTTCTTTATTAAAAGGAGATAATCTTGACCCAAATCCGCTTGATATTCTTCCGCCTCCCGCTACAGGCCATCCTGTTGGAATCTCTCTGTGTAGTATAGAAGGTATTTTTAGAAATGACAATATGTTTTTTTGATAACTTTCAATTTCATTTAAAATCTTATTTATATTTGTAGATTCTTTACTCCTAAAAGAAGTATTATCGTTATAATCTATACTATAAGATATATTCTTGATAGTATTATTATAATCTATTAATGCGGCTGAATATCTATTTAGAGAATTTCTATAATCTTGTATTAACTTATAAATTTTAATTTCTCTATCTGATAGCGTAATATAAAATTCTCTTGCATTTTTCTGTCTATAATAAGCGTCTACTCCCGTATATATCAAAGCGGAAAATACTAATAATAAAAATAATACTATAAAATTATTGATAGGAAGTCTTATACATTTTTCATCGTCATTATAAAATATGAGTATGCTTCTTTCATGATTTCCTAATTTTATAATTGTATAAATAATACTTTTTAAAAAAAATCTTATTCCAAATGTTAAATTGTATAAAGTTTTATAAAATTTTTTTATCCCGATAATAAATCTATTTTTTGATTTTGAACAAGGGTTTTTATATATTTTTACTCTTTTTCTTAAATATTTATTTAGAGATTTACTTGAAAATTTATTAGGATTAGGAATTATTTTACAGGATTCCTCAAAATTTAAATTATTGACAAATTTGTTTGCAATATCTTTAGCAGAATTTTCTTCGTCAATATAGTATTTATCTAATTCTTCGGTTTTATCAAAAATGTCTTTAGTATGAATAATAACGCTCCTAAATTATGAAATCAACTACCAAATAAACCTTTCTCATTATAGTTATCGTCATATCTTTTTGAAATATTTAAATAAGAAAAAGCCTTGTTCGTGGCGACTCTTCCTTTCGGCGTCCTTTTTATAAAACCGCATTGTATCAAATAAGGCTCTATAATATCCTCTATCGTCTCAATTTGTTCGGATAACGAAACCGAGATTGTGTCTATTCCTACGGGACCTCCGCCATAATGTTTAATTATAGTATTTAAATATTGTTTATCCAAAGATTCAAATCCGTTTTTATCGACTCCCAATTTTTCCATAGAATCGCATGCAAAATCTTCGTCTATCTTTATAACATTTGAAACCGTTGCAAAGTCAAACACTCTTCTTAAAAGTCTGTTTGCAATTCTTGGAGTTCCTCTCGACCTTGACGCTATAGAAATTGCCGCCGAATCCGTTATTTTTATATTCAAAAACGCAGAACTTCTTTTAACTATATTTGCCAAATCTTCCTCCGTATAAAATTCCAATCTTTCTACTATTCCAAATCTGTCGTATAAAGGAGTGCTTAAAAGTCCGCTTCTCGTTGTAGCTCCGATAAGAGTAAAATGAGGAAGTTTGACTCTAAAACTTTTTGCGCTCGTTCCTTCTCCCACTTTTATATCGACAAAAAAATCTTCCATAGCCGAATATAAAACTTCTTCGACAACGGTTCTTAATCTGTGAATTTCGTCTATAAAAAGAATATCTTTTTCTCCCAAAGTTGTTAATATCGAAGCCAAATCTCCCTGACGCTCTATTACGGGAGCCGAAACCGATTTTACGGAGACTCCCAGTTCGTTCGCTATGATTTGCGCAAGAGTAGTTTTTCCAAGTCCCGGCGGTCCGTAAAAAAGTATATGGTCTAAAGAAACTTCCCGTTTTTTTGCGCTGTCTATATAAACCTTCAATTTTGATTTTATATTTTTCTGCCCGATAAAATCATAAAAACTTTTCGGACGGATAGAGTTCGTCTCCAAATTATCGTAAGAAGTCTCTTCGGCGTTAGTTAAACTTTGATTTTCTTCGTTCATATAATTCTTATACCGTAATTAATAATCAATATTAAAATAATTCTTATATTATATTATAATTACTATTATTTGTAAAATAAAAAGTTTAGACAACAATGGGTTTCACCCCATTGTTAAAAGAAAAATGGAAAACAAATGATTAATATAGAAGTAAAAGTAACGGCGGGAGCGAAATCGAATAGCTTCAAAAAAGAAAACGGACTTTATTATATTCGGATAATGGCTAAAGCGATTGACGGCAAAGCGAATAAATCGATAATAGAATTTTTATCCGAAGAACTTAATTTAAAGAAAAAAGATATTGAAATAATAAGAGGAGAAAAGAGCAGTAAAAAAATAATTTCTATAAATATTGAAAATGATATTTTTGATGAATATTTTAAAAATAATTTATAAATTTTTCGTCATTAATTTATAGAATTTAATTTTAAAATTTAGCTTTATTAATAGTGGATTGCTTCGTTTCACTCGCAATTGACGAGGCAAAAAGAATTGTCATTACGAGGTTTTGAGGCTAAAGCCCGCTGTTAGCGAAAAACCGAAGTAATCTAAAATTAATAAAATTTTATTTGTATCCCGCTTTCCTTAATACTTCTTTTATCTCTTCGTTATCCGCTAAATCCAAAGCGGTTTCGCCTTTATAGTTTTTAATATTAATGTCCGCTCCAATTTCTATTAAATATTGGAGTATTTCCGAATAACCTCTCCATGAAGCTCTCATTAAAGAAGTCCAGCCATCATTATCTTTATCGTTAATATTTGCCCCATTTTCTACTAAATATTGGACTACTCCTAAATGTCCTTCGTATGAAGCTTCTATTAAAGCGTTCCAACCTTCGTTATCTTTAGCATTAATATCCGCTCCGTTATCTATTAAAAGTTTAACTATTTCTAAATCTCCTTTGCATGAAGCCCAAATTAAACCACTCCAACCGTCTTTATCTTTAACGTTAATATTAGACTTTCCGTTCTTTAATATAAAATTGATTTGATTAGTGTCGTTATTTTTAATAGCTTCGATTAGATTATATCTATTAATTCTTATAATCATAAATATTAATTCCCTTTGATAGACTAAATATTATAAAGTATCCGAATCGACTTGAGTAGCCTGCAATCTGCTTTTAAGTTTGTCTATCATATCGCCTTCAACCGCTTTTTGAAACTGAATCGCCACATCTTTATTTTTTGTAAATTTTGGAATCGCGCTCGCTATTAAATCGGGAATTCTTTTGTCCGCTTGAATCATTTCGTATATATTTTCTGGAAGCGCCACAATTAAAGTCGCTCCTCTACTTTCAATTGGATTTCCTTGAGAGAGCAAAGAATAAATTGGGCCGCTTTCAGTTTCTACATAAGAAAGTATTTTATTGTAAAATATTCTTCTTTTATCGGTTGGATTTAACGGAACATCCAAATTAGATTTATTTTCTATATTGTTAGAATTTGAATTATTCAAATTATTAAAATTCTTTTCTTCTTCAAAATTAATATCGCTTTCGTTATTAATCGCAATGTTTGAAGCGGATATTATATCAATCGGACGAATCAAATTATCCGTATTCAAAAGAGCCATCGCCCGCATTTCAAAAATCGTTCTCGGATTTGCAGCGTTTCTTATTCTCTCTTCAATCGAAAGTATATAATCCAAAATTCTTTCTATTTCTTCATCGTTATAATGATTTGCAAAAACTTTCAAATCGTCTCTTTCGTTTTCGGTTACTTCAAGAAGTTTTATATCGTCAATTCCGCTTTTTATCATAAGAACTATTCTCATATATTCTATTAAATTATTTATAAAAGTTCTGACATCTACCGTTTCCTCGAATAATTTTTTTATAAACAGAAAA
Organism: uncultured Brachyspira sp.; assembly: GCA_934725525.1. Lineage (GTDB taxonomy): Bacteria > Spirochaetota > Brachyspiria > Brachyspirales > Brachyspiraceae > Brachyspira. The sequence continues at coordinate 8,586 of CAKVCG010000033.1, forward strand.
TAATTTTTTTTATCTCCCGATATCATAACATCGAAAAATTCTTTAACGAAACTAAAATTATTTCCTCCGACAACTGCAATAACATCCGCGGCGCTTATAAATTTTTTGTCGGTTGTGTAGGCAATCATTTTTTCCAAAATTGTTTCGCTGTCTCTCACCGAACCTCGAGCCTGTTTTGAAATTAAAAATATCGCTTCGTCTTCGTATTCTATATTTTCTTTGCTTAATATTACTTTTAGAATTTTTTCCAAATCTTCAATATTCAAAGATTTAAAAGTATATTGTTGGCAACGACTTCTTATAGTAGGCAAAACTCTTTCGGCTTCGGTTGTGGCAAGTATAAAAACTACATGAGGAGGAGGCTCTTCCAAAGTTTTAAGCAAAGCGTTAAAAGCCTCGTTGGTTATTTGATGAACTTCGTCAATAATATAGATTTTATATTTCCCCGAAACGGGGGATATTCTCACATTTTCGATTATCGTTCTTATATTTTCTATTCCTCTATTACTCGCTCCGTCTATTTCTATGACATCGAGAGGAGTTCCGTTTTCTATTTGGACGCAGGAAGGACATTCTCCGCATGGTTTATCTGTCGGACCGTTTACGCAATTTAAAGCCTTCGCAATTATTCTTGCAAGAGAGGTTTTTCCCACTCCATGAGGACCAGAAAATAGATAAGCATGAGCAATTTTTTTTTGAGCTATGCTTTTTGAAATCGTTTTCGTTATATGTTCCTGTCCGATAACCTCTTCAAAAGTTTGAGGGCGATATTTTCTTGCTATTACTTTATAATTTTTTTCCATATTATTATTATATCAAAATAATGTTATTTGTCAAAAAAATCATTAACATAACTTTGAAAATTCCGATAGTTCTAATGATAATAATAAACTTTTAAAAAAGTGTTGACATAATATTAAAAATTTGTTATTATTTTAATATTGCAAATTGAAAGGGTATTTTTATGAAAAAGAAACCAATAAAAAAGTTATTAAAAAGACTGATTTTATTAATTTTATTTGTAGTTCCGTTTATTCAAGCCTGCAAACCGACTCCAGCAACATCTATAACGGATGCAAACGAGTCTACTTTATCAAAAGAGAGCGGTTTTCAAAGTATTGAGCCAGTTTTAGGAAGCGCAACTTTATATATTGGCAATTTTACGGCTACTTCGCTTGAGATAGGTTTTAGTGCGGATGCTTTATCGATACTAACAAATTTATCCGGCGAATTGGGAAATTATAATTATCAAAACGGAGATTTGGCTGCGTCCGTTCGAGTAGCGGATTCTTCTTCAATAAGAGTAACAGTTACAAGTCTTAAAGCGCCTTATTTTAGTTTGGAAAATGTTTTATGTCAATAAAAATATAAAATAGATAATAATTTATTTTTTGGGGTAGAGTAAATTGATGAAAATAATATTTTATATATTTATATTCATTTTTATTGTTATAATTTTGTCATGTTCTTCTCCTGTAGTAAATCCTCCTGCTACAAGAAATGGAACTTATACGGGAACTCAACCTACTTTGCAGAAAAGAGTTTTACAATTGCATATTTCTAATGACGGAGGTTTTGGAATGGAGTATGCGGATACCTCTGCGACTACAACGGCTGCTAATAATACTTTTTCAGTAAACGCTACGAACATAACTGGAGTCGACCCTTATTATAGTTTTCAAAATAGTCAAGGGGTAGGGACTTTGAAATTTATAGACTCTAATAGGGTAATAGTGACATTTAGAAAATTAATTCCCGATTATTATACAATCGGTGAGACTTTATGCACCAATTAATAAAGGTTTGCATAAAAATATTTAAGGAATTTTGAATAATTACGATAATTAAGGATAACAATAGGGGTTTTTTTATGAATAGATTGATTTTTTTTGCCTTAACTATTATATGCGGTATTATTGTATACACTTGCGCCTCTCCTTTAGCGGTTCAAGGTTTAGCTGAATCTTCAGCTACTGGAAAAACTTATTATAGTAGCGTGGCTGTAATAACGGGAAGTTCTCAAAGCACTTTTTTAGGCGTTAATGTCGCTTCGGCAGAGAGTATCACTATAGGATTTGTTACGGCGCAAAATAGAAATTCTGCCGCCGCTTCAGCAGTTTCAGGCGATACTATTGCATCTGCTGGAACTAATACAATATCCGGGACTTATCCAAATATTAGTTTTCAAAATGGCGTTCTTTCAGGAACTATAACTTTTTTAGACGATACCCAACTTAAAATAACTTTTCAACAAAATAATTCGCCTTATTTTAAAATGCAAGATGTTATTTGTAAAACAATTCAATAAAATAAGTGTTAGTTTACTTTTTTGCAATAAGTTTTGATTGTAAAAGGCGGGTTATATTCTTCAATTTTAACATCGGCACCATCTCTTCCGTTGAAGTTTACGCTCCCGTTCATGCGTCCCGTTTCAAAGGTGTAATTATAATCTAAACCTATTATATTATAGGGACTTATACTTGCATATTCTTTTCTATTATCGCTTGTAATATTTGTGTCTCCGTCCTCGCTTAAATATAAGGTTAAAGACCCTGTTGTAACATAAATAAATAAATAAGTTTTATCGTCCAAAACGGGATTATTACTTTGATAATATCCTTTGAAATAATCGGGAACACCTAAAAGTCCCGTAGCGCAAGTATTTAATAATAGAGCTATCAAAATAAATAATACGGAAACTTTTTTCATTTTTATATCCTTATTTATTTTTCAAATATTTTTATTATGAGTTTTTTATCGGAATTAATATCTTAAATTAAATATAGCCGTTGAATTTTTTGAATTTTTATATATAATCTATTTTCAATGAGACATTATATATTTTTACTATTAATTTTATTTTCAAATATTCTTCATTCTACTATTATTATCGAAGGAAAAATAAATAAAAAAATTATTTATAAATGGCAGAATATAGAATATATTTTGGAATTTACGGGAGACGCTGGAACATTTAAAGCGGAAGGTTTGAACGAAAACGCGATAAGCGATTTTGAGGTTATAAATAAAAGAGTGGAAAGCGAATTGTCGGATAAAGAAAACGAGTCGCCGATTTCAAAATACAGAATATTTTATACTTTGAAACCGATTGGAAAAGGAAAATTAAAAATCCCCGAACTCGAAGCGAGATATTACGAAATAAGAAACGATAATTCTCTTGCAAATTTGATTCCTCATGAAGAGATTATGGAAGAATATAAAATAAGAGTTTTCGGCTATCATTTTTTAATCGCCACAATAACGGAATGTTTGATAATATCGTTAATCGTATTTTTTGTATATAGAGCGGTAAAATCTCAAAGAACTTAAATCTTCAAATTATGAGAATTTATTAAAAATAAAAATTATAGAAAAAACGGAGCAGAAAATGACAGAATCGAAAGATTTACAGGCAATATCGGAAGCGGCAAACGCGGCTTTGGATGTGATAAACGCCATTAAAAACGAAATAAAAAAAGTAATCGTTGGACAAGAAAATATGATAGATAAACTTCTTTTGGGTATTATATGCGATGGACATGTATTGCTCGAAGGAGTTCCGGGACTTGCAAAAACTTTAACGGTAAAATCTTTAGCGGGAACTATAGACGCTTCTTTTAAGAGAATACAATTCACTCCAGATTTGCTTCCAGCGGATATAATAGGAACTGAAATTTACGATATAAAAAATTCCGTATTCTTGCCCAAACAGGGACCGATTTTTTCAAATATAATATTGGCGGATGAAATAAATCGTTCGCCCGCAAAAGTTCAATCCGCATTACTCGAAGCAATGGAAGAGCATCAAGTGACAATCGGAGATAAAACTTATAAACTCCCCGATGTATTTTTGGTTCTCGCCACTCAAAACCCAATAGAACAGGAAGGCACTTATCCTTTGCCCGAAGCTCAAGTAGATAGATTTATGCTTAAAGTTATAGTCAAATATCCGAATAAAAGCGAAGAAAAAACCATAATAAAAAATATGTCGACTGCAAAACCCGAAGCGACAAATCCTATAACGACTATTGAAACGATAGAAAAATTAAGAAAACTTGCAAGTCAAATTCATATAGAAGAAAGATTATTGGATTATATAATCAATATAATAGACGGCACGAGGAATCCGAGCGATTATAAACTTAAAAGCGAGTATATAGATTACGGAGCGTCTCCGAGAGCGGGAATATATTTAACTAAAGTGGCGAAAGCGAACGCTATGATGCAAGGAAGAGGTTTCGTTATGCCCGAAGATATAAGAGCGGTCGCTTACGAAGTTTTGAGACATAGAATAAGCATAAGTTATGAAGCGCAGGCGGAAAATATAACAAGCGATATGATTATAGAGGAACTTCTTTCAAATATAAATGTTCCTTAAAATTATTTTATATTTAATTAATTTTTATAATTTATTAACATAATAATGCATATTTATGGCATTCATAACCGATAATAATTTTAAAGAGGTATAACAATGAGATATTTATTTATTATTTCATCGGTAGTATTATTTGTCGCTTTAAATAATTTATACGCACAAACTGGAAAGTGGGAATTAAATATTAACGGTATTAATCAAAATAATATCGAAGTGGATAAACTCGAAAGAGGCTATCATATATATATACAAAAGAAAAACGGTATAGCCGAATTAAAGTTAAAATATAAACTTGCAAACGGTTCTTATTCGTATTTATATTTAAACAGTAATTCCAACTCTATAATAAATATTAATAATACCGCTATTCATGATAATTTAGGATATGTTTTTGAAACTTATATACCCGAAACTTTATATTTGGATAGTAATTTGAATACTCAACTTAAATTAAAGGAAAATATAAATTTAATATTTGAGTCCTATGATGTAAATGGAAATATTATAGCAGAAAACGAAATTGCATTAAAAATAAATAATGATACAACAAATCCCGTAATAACTTTAAGAAATGTCGAAAAAGAGGGGGATTTATATGCGTTCTATTTGTATTATTCTGGCGGGAATAACGGAAGATATGCGTTTTATGTGAGAGACGGAAAAACAAATGAATCCTATAAATTAATAAGAGCGTCCTACGGAAATACGGTTAATGTGGACGGAAGCGCGATAATTATGGAAGACACTTATAATAGAGAAGTTGGAAAAAAACTTTATATAAAAGCCTATTTTAAGGAAATGCCAGATGACAGATATTTGTCTTTCAATGTGTTTAATAATAATAGAGAGAGTTTTACCTATCCGATAGATTATATAATAGAAGCCACTAATAGAGAGAATTCTGCAAAAAATATAGTTAATAATGTAAATTTAAATAATAATATAACTGAAGATATAATATCGGAAATAAACTTAAACGATAGTATAGAAAGAGAAAGCGAAAAAAAAAAATATTATGATGAAATATTAAATACTCCCATAAAATCGATAGATATAAACAACAATTCCGTCCAAGACGATAACGATTTAAAAGACAATATTCATAAAATAATTAAAAAATACAACGAGAATCCTGTGGATTTAATTATGGTTATAGACACCACAGAAAGTATGCGCCCTTATTTAAGAGCGATAAAAAGCGAAATAAATATTATAGCCGAAAATATAATTTCAAAAAATGCAAATTCGAGAATAGGTTTTTTGCTTTATAGAGATATTAAAGATAAATATTTAACAAAAAAAATAGACTTCAATAATAATATAAACGAAATAGTTAGAGAGTCGAGATATTTTTACGCGGACGGAGGCGGAGACAGAGCCGAACCGATGTATGAGGCGATTCAGCAGGCTTTGGAAAAATTTGAATTTCAAAACGATAATCGAGTAATTATAGTTATAACGGACGCTAAACCGAAAGTCATAGGTAGGGCGAATATGGAATTGAATACAAAAACGGCTAAAAGAAAAAATGTAAATATAGAAATAATTTCTGCAAAAGAAATCAGAAACGAGGGGACGGACGATTATTTATATTTTTTGGATTTTTAAAGCCTCGACAGTAGCTCCACAATGACAGGATTTTTTGCAATAGTTTAATTGGTTAAGTGAATAGTATTTATAATAATTTATTTTAATTTAAGGCTATTTTTAAAAATTTAGTTTAATTAATAATTATCATTGCAAGCCGAACGAAGTGAGGCGTGGCAATCCAAAATTAATAAAATTTTACTTGACTTATTTTTACAGTCTTATATTTTTAATTAAAATTTTATATCAATTTATTAAAGTTTATAAATTGATAAGTTGCTAAATAAAATATAACAATGTTAATGAACAAAAATTATTTGACTTTTTAATTTTAATTATTATAGTTTAAGTATAAAAAATACTTGACTTTTTAAAAAAGTTTATTATCTTATTAATAGAATAAAAGAATAAATTTATTGAAATTATAATTAATATTAAATTTATTGTAATTTGAATTATGATTAATATTTAATTTATCAAAATTATTATGATTTGAGTTTAAACTTATAAAATTGTAATCCGATAAATTAAATATATAAATAAAAAAATCGATTAATGAATTTGACA
>CAKVCG010000034.1 GCA_934725525.1 uncultured Brachyspira sp.
CTTTCTCAAAATCCGAAATTTATTTAAGTCATAATTTTGAATACGAAATAAGAGCCGACAGCGTATTTGGAGTAGTTAGCTTACCAAACGGAGAAAGCGTATCGTTCGGGAATATTGCGAGATTAGAAAAAGCAGAAAATAGCGGATTAAAAAGAATTAATTTGCATGTAAGTTCGGTTTTTGGCGAGACAAAAATATTATATAAATAATTTTATTAAAAACGATTTAAATAATTAAAATTGAAATATAATTTTTATTTTGTAATTATAGTTCATGTTTTTATTATAATATATTTCAAAAAATATTGGACATGACTAAACATGCCCAATAATCCCAAAACAATGATTTATTAAATTCGTTTATTAATTGTTAGCATATTCTAACATATTTGATAAAATAATGCAATACTTTATTTACCGAATTTAATTAAAAATTTTAATCTAAATTTATAATTAGCTCTTTTAAGAATTTCCAAGTTCTATCAACGGAAGAAATACTTAAATGTTCGGATGGGGTATGAACATCGTATAGATTTGGTCCGAGACTTATCATATCGACTTCAGGCAAAACTCTTTTCAATATTCCGCATTCCAAACCCGCGTGAATTGCCTCGATTTTCGCGTCACTCCCCGTAATTTTTTTATAAACCGAAAGCGTTATGTCTTTGATTTTTGAATTTTTATCGTATTCCCAAGCTGGATACCAATTTACTTTTTCAAATTTAGCTCCCGTTCTTTTTGAAGCGATTTCTACTATAGAAGCTATTTCTTCTGTCGAGCTTTCTAAAGAACTTCTTATTGAAATTGTAAAAATTAATTTTCCGTTTTCTTCTTTCAATATTCCGTTGTTTGCGCTCGTTTGAACGAGTCCGTCTATTTCTCGGCTCATATATAAAACGCCGTTTGGAGCGAGATTCATAAAATCGATTATATTGTCGCTTATATCTTTTGTAATAAATTCTTTTACATCTTCGCATTTTTCAATTTTTATTTGCATTTGCGAATCTTCTGTTTTATATTCCTCTTTTATTTTTTCGGATAATTTTTCCAATATATTTTTTACTTTATCCGCATCTTTTGTCGTAATTATCGCTTCCGAATTTTTTGCAATAGCGTTATGTTTTGTTCCACCTTCGATAAAAGCCAAACATATATCTTTTTTTACCGCGTATAATAATCTTCCTAAAATTTTAATCGCGTTCGCTCTCTGTTTATTAATTTCGATTCCCGAATGTCCTCCTTTAAGTCCCGATATTTCAATTTTCAAAGATTCAAAATTTTCTTTTAAACTTTCTCTTTTTATTTCAAATTCCGTGATAGTATTTAATCCGCCCGCGCAACTTACTAAAAATATTCCTTCCTCTTCGCTGTCTATATTGATTAAAGTCTTTGCTTTGAAATGCTCGCCTGTAATTGCCAAAGCTCCGTCCATTCCTGTTTCTTCGGAAGTTGTCGCTAAAAATTCTATCGGAGGATGAGGAATATTTTTTGAGTCTAATAATGCAAGTCCCATAGCTATAGCAATTCCATCGTCTCCTCCTAAAGTCGTCCCATTCGCTCTTAAAATATCGCCTTCTACTATCAACTCTATAGCGCCTTTCCTGAAATTATGTTTAGAGTCTTTAGTTTTTTCGCAAACCATATCCATGTGTCCTTGAATTATAACGGCGTTTTTATTTTCGTATCCCACGGTTCCACATTTTTTTATTATAACATTATTTACCGAATCTCTATAAACTTCAAAATTTCTTTCTTTAGCAAATTTAACCAAAAAGTCGCTTATTTCTTTTTCATATCCCGATTCTCTTGGAATTTTGCTTATCTCTTCAAACCATTTGAAAACTTCTTTTGATTCTATATTTTTTATATTCATAATAAATCCTTATATGTTAATTATTTTAATTATTCACGCAAAAACATATTTATAAATTTTCTTATCTTAATTGTAAATCGCATCTTATTTTAAAACTCATTTAAATTATAAACCTCAATTAAATAATCCAAAATCTCTTCAGGCTTTAATCTATTCAGACAATCAACCGTTTTGCATCCTCGTTTTATATATTCGCAATGAAAACTTTTTAAAAAATTGCAATATTTTTTCCTCGCTTCGATATTAAACGCTTTCTCGCCTCGCGCTCCGTAAATTAAAGGCAAAGTGTCGCCGAATATTCCGATTGAATAAATATTAAAAGCATTGGCGATATGCAAAGGCGCGCTGTCTCCTCCGATTAACGCGTAAGAATTTTTTATAACCGCCATAAGTTCTCTTATCGAAAGTTTAGCCGTCCAATCTTCCGTTATTATATTTCCGAGTTTAGCTTTCATTTTATTTGCAAAATCAATATCTTCTTTTGAAGCCGAACCTATAAGAATAATCGGAACTTGAATTTTTTTATAAAACATTTCAATCAATTCGGCAAAATTTTCAGCGTTATACCGCTTGCTTATTCTTGTAGCTCCACCATGAACTAATAAACATTTTTTATAATTTTTCATTTTTTCGATTCCAAAATTATTTTCTTTTTCGGTTAAAAATAATTCCGTTTTTATTCCGTCCGTTTCAATATTCATAGGTTTTAGAATTGATAAAATCGTATCGACTATATGTCTCTTATGTTTTTTCCATGAAGTTTTTTTATTTAATAATATTCCTCTTAATTCGCTACTCACTCCCGCTCTTATTGGAATTTTTGCCTTATATAAAATCGAAGCTCCGTAAAACGCGGTAGTCGCCGCAAAACCAATATTGTAATTTTCTTTTCTTAATTTTTCTAATAAATTTTCTAAAGTATTTTCTTCTCTAATTATGATTTTATTTATATGCGGATTTTCTTTTAAAATATCTATTCCTCGCTTTCCGTTTACAATATCGATTATGCAGTCTTTATAATGTTTTCTTATCGCTCTTATTAGCGGAGTTATAAATATTGTGTCTCCAATATAATTCATTCCTATGATTAATATTTTTTTCATTTTATAAATTAATTATTATAATTTTCTTTTTCTTCTCATTAGTTTTTCTTTTCTTTCGCTTAATTCTCTCTCTTCGTTATAGATTTTCATTACTTCAAAAAATAGTATAAACATTAAGGGACCTAAAATTATTCCCGATAAACCGAAAAATAAAACTCCTCCAAGTATAGCAAAGAAAATAAATAATGGATGCAATTCTATTCTGTTTCCCAAAAGCAAAGGGCGGACAAAATTATCGGGAATCGTTATGAAGAACCAAGAAGCTACTAAAAATATTATCGCCTTTACTATCTCTCCTCTTATGATAAATAAAACTCCGAGCGGGACCCATATAATAGTTGTGCCGATTATTGGCATAAAAGACGCTATTATAGTAAGAAAGCCGAAAGTGAAAGAATTGCCGACTCCGAAAATAGAATAAACTACAAACGCGCAGAATCCTTGAAATATTCCCGTAAATAAATTTCCAAATATTATTCCTTTTATTCCTTCCGAAACTTGTTTAAATAATCTGTCTATATATTTTTTGTCTATCGGAAGCAAAGTTCTAACCTGTCCGATAAGATAATCTCCGTCAACGAAGAAAAAGAATAAAGAGAACATCATAAATATAAAAGAGCTTACGAATGTTCCCGTGCTTTTTAATAGGCTTGATACATTTCTTGTAAGATAGGAACTTATAAAAGTTAAATTCGATAATGAAAAATCTTGAATCTGTTTTATTATAGCTTCTACCGAAGTGTCAAAAGGCAGCCTTTCAATCATTTCGTTTAATCTCGGATTATGTATAAGTTCGTTTATATCGAGATTCATAAAATATTTTATTCCAATATTCGATATGTCTATAAGTTGAGTTACTATCGTATAAAAAAGAAGGCTTGTAGGGACTAAAAAAATTATTAAAGAAATAAGCGAAAATAATAAAGCCAAAGTGTTTCTTTTAATCGTTGAGATATTGTCATTTTTTTTATAACTTTTCCCCATAGCCTTTATAAAAAGAGGATTAAGAATAACATAGAAAACTACGGCAAAAAATATTATCATACCGAAAGGTTTCAAAAGCTGATACATTATGATTATAGCCAAAAATATAAAAGCGATAAAAAAAACATAACCGATATTATTTTTATTCATTAAAAATATCTCCGCCTTATAATTATGATTTACGATTTATATTATATCAAAAATCGCATATTGTCAAAAATTTAATTTAAATTATTTTATTTTTATGTTATCATTGATTTTATAATTGGAAAAATTGATTATGGAAAAAATCGAAAATATCAAATTAAATAAAGAACAAGAAGAAATAATAAATAACTTTCTAAATAAAAACGCTTGTCTTGTAAACGCTTCGGCGGGAACGGGAAAAACTACAACAATAACCGAAGTTTATATAAAATTATTGGAAGCGGGAGAAAAAGTTTCAAATATCGTAGTAATAACTTTTACAAAAGCCGCCGCAAACGAAATGCTTTTAAAAATTAGAAATAGAATAAGAAAAAAAATAAACGAAGAAAATTCTGAAAAAAATTCCAAAAAAGAATATTGGCAAAAAATTTATAAAGAATTATTATTAAATTCAAAAATTTCAACTATAAACGCTTTCGCTCATTCGATTGTCAAAGAATATTCGATGCGTTTGGGAATGCCTCCGAATATTTATATTTTGGAAGAAGACAACGAAGCGGATGAAATATTAAGCGAAGGAATTTTAAATATTTTAGACGAATCGGAATGCGGGAAAAAAGTAAAAAAATTATATAGAATTTATACGAGCGAAGATAAAGAAAGATTTATAAAAATCGTATTTAATTTTCTTATAAAAATAAAACCGAGATTGGAAAACATCGAAGCCTTTGAAAAAGTCGCTTTGGAACGCGTAAATATAGAAAGCAAAGAATACGATAAATTATATAACGAGATTATAGATTATTCCAACGAAATTATAAACGATAATTCAAAACAAAATAAAACCGTAAACGAATGCAAAGAAAAATTAAAAAATTTATTGGAATGTATAAATTTAATAGAAAATAAAGACAAAAAATTAAACTATATCGATTTTGAAAATATTAGAGAAAATTTAATTTTAGTTTCAAACGCTAAACTTGGAAATACAAAATCGGAAGAATTAAAAAATCTTCTATTTGAATTAAATAATAATTGTTCTTTAATGATTAAATATATTGACGCGATTTATAATAAAGAAAATTATATTGCCGTTATAGAATTCATAAAAGCGACTTTCAATGAATTTGAAAAAATAAAAAAAGAAAACGGAATTTATTCGCATGAAGATATTATGGCAAAAGCGATAGAATCTTTGGAAAACGAAAAAATATCAAAAGAAATAAGAGAAAATATAAAAGCGTTGATTCTTGACGAAGCTCAAGATACGAGCAAACTTCAATTTTCTTTTATAAATTTAATCGTATTTGGAAAAAGAGATATAAACGAAAACGATATAAAAGAATTAGATAAAATAAATAAAAAAGTTTTAATCGTTGGCGACAGAAAACAATCGATATACAGATTTAGAAACGCAAACTTAAATATATTCAACGGCGTTAAAAATATATTCAAAAATTATTCGATTGATTTAAAAAATAATTATAGAAGCAATTCGATGCTTATAGAATTTTTCAATAGCTTTTTTAAGGAAATCGTATTTTCTAGTGACGATTTAGTCGGATATAACGAAGGAGACGATATTTTATACAACAAAAAAACCGAAAAAAAATCGGTATCTTTATTCGTATTAAATAATAATTTTGGAGAGGATAAAAAATTAGATATAAATTTAAAAACTAATTTGGAAGCCTACTCGATAGCGAATTATATAAAAGAAAATTACAAAAAAGAAGAATATAAAGAAACGGTTATTTTGCTTCAAACTTTCAGCCGATTAAATATTTATCTATCCGCTTTATCCGATTTAAAAATTCCTTATTATGTGGACGGCGGAAACGGTTTTTACAAAAGAGCGGAAATAGAAAATATAATTTTATTTTTTAAATATTTGATATTGAAAGATTATTCCGTTTTGCCAAAATTATTGAGAGCGGAATTTTTCGATATTAATATAGGAAATTTATCCGACTTTTCAAATTCATTATTGTCGGAAGGATTGGATTTGAAAGATTATTTTTCGTTAAACTCTTTATATTCCGACAAATTTCAAAAGGCGTTTAAAATAGCGAAAGAAAAAAATTATTTTAAAGAGCTTGAAAAAAATAAAGAATTGTTAAATTATATTGAGAAAAAATCCGCGACTATTAACGCAAGCGATATTATTGAAACGATTTGCATTGAAACAAATTATTATAATTATTTAATGACTAAAGAAGACGCCGAATTATGCCATGCGAATATAGAAAAATTAAAACTGGTTGCCTACGATTTTGAAGATAAAAGCGGAAAAAATGTTTACGATTTTGTTATAGGATTAACTTCCGTAGTAAACGATATTTCCTACGCGTCAATTCCAAAATTATCGGTTGAAGCGGTGAAAGTAATGACTATTCATAAATCTAAAGGTTTGGAATTTAAAAATGTTTTTTTAGCGGGAGCGGGTTATCAAAGAAACGCTACAAGCGACAGATTTGATTTTATAGAAGATTATCCTACTATAGAAATTCCCGTTCATAATTATATTAAAGATTATAAAATAAAATTGTCGAATAAAGAAGACGATTATAATAAAAACGCCGATTTGTCGGAGAAGAGAAGACTTTTATATGTGGCTTTGACGAGAGCGGAAGAGAATTTGATTATATCGGGAGAAAATAACAGAAGCGGAAAAAATTCTTACAGAAGTTATATTAACGATTATATTTCGGAATTAAAAGAATTAAATATTGAAACTACAAGCGAAAGTCAAAAAAAATTAATTGAAATAAAAAATATAAATAATAATTTTGTTAATTTTTATTCTTACGGAAGCGGAATAAAATCAAACGAAGAAAAAAATGCAAGCGAAGAAGAAATTAATCGAATAAATAAAATATTACAAAAAGCGTCAGAAAATATTAAAACTAAAAAAAATATTGAAAATGAAATAAACAATATTCAATATATCATTCCTTCCAAAATCGGCGTCAATTACGAAGAAAATAATTGTAAAAATATAACCGAATTATTAAATAGAAGATTATCAAATTTGGAATTTGAAGAAGAAATCGAAGAGGGCGAAGAGAAAATAAAAATCTCTCCGATAAATATGGGAACGATAATGCATGAATTACTTGAAAATTTTGATTTCGATAAATATTTTGAAGATAAAGAAAATTATATTGAAAAACTAAAAACCGAAACTTTGAAATATTATAATTATTACGAAAGTAAAGATTTGAAAGAAAAGCTCGACAAATATTTTAATAATTTTATTCAAAACGAACATATAAAAAATATAATAAACGGCGCGGAAAAAATTATTTCAAGAGAGCATAAATTCCAAAGCAGAAAATTAGAAAATAAAACTACATTTATAACAATCGCTAAAATAGATTTAATAACTCAAAACTTGAACGGCGATTATTTTATTTTGGATTATAAAACTTCAAAAAAAAGCAAAGAAAAAATTGAATTTTATCAAAGCCAATTGAATATTTATAAGGAAATAGTGAGCGAAACATTTAAAATAGAAAATGAAAACGATTTGAAAACGGATATAATATTTTTAGGATGATTTTATCTAAAATAATAAGACAAAATATTTTTAAAAGAATTTATATGATGCCTTATGTCGTAAATATCTCTTATCGCTGTGAGTTTATGAAATAAATATAAAGGATTAAAATACAAATTATAGAAATATTCTATATATTTATATAATTTCTCTTCTTCAAAATTAAGTTTAACTACTGATTTACGCATATCAAAATCGAACCAATTTTTGGTTTTAAGCAAATCGTTTTCTTTGCAATAATTAAATAATTGAGTGTTCGGATAAGGGACGAATAATGAAACATTCATTGAATTAATATAGCCGTTAAGCATTAAACTTTTCACTATATTAAAAGTTCTTATAATATCTTCTTCCGTTTCGTTAGGATATCCCAATTTTACCATCATATCAATAAATAATCCCGCCCGTTTTGCAAGTTTAATCGATTCTACCATTTGCTCTACATTGTTTTTATCGATTCCAATTTTTTCAATCGTATAATTATTAATCGTTGGCAAATTAAAAATTATAGTTTTGAAGCCAGATTTTTTCATCATTTTAAAATCTTCAAAACTCAAAATATTCAAATACATATAGCAGTCGATATAAACTTTTTTATTTAATTTTCTCTCTTGCATAGTTTCGCAAAATAAGGAAAGCCATTCGTCAGTTGGAAAACAAATCGTGCAGTCTAATATTTCTTTTATTCCGTATCTTTTATTTAAATATTCTATTTCGTCAACCACATTTATCGGACTTCTTAACATCGCGTTGTTGAAAAGTATGCTCGAAGAATTGCTATTGTAAATATTATAAATCGAGCCTCGCCCAGACATTATAAAAGTTCCGGGATATTTTTTAAAATATTCGTTTTTTTTAGAATAGATTTTCCAATTCGTTAAATTTCTGTCTATAAAAGGCAAACTGTCCAAAGGATAATCGAGAATAAATTTTCCCGTGTTTTTTATATTTCCGTTTCCGTTTCTGTAATATATTCCTTTAGCCAATTTGTCGCCATGATTTAAATGTTTAACTATGCTTAAAAGCGAAATCTCGTAATTTCCGCCCGTTATTATAAAATCCGCTTTCGATTTTGTTAAACTTTCTTCAGGCAAACTCGTCACATGGTCGCCCGCCAAAACGACATAAACTCCTTCGTATTTTTTCTTTACCGTTTCTATCGTATCCCAAGTATAATTGATTGTCGGAGTTCTCGCTTCAAAAAATATTAATTGAGGTTCTATTTTGTCAAGTTCGCTAAACCATTCTATAGTATCCATATTTCGCGCGATAGTGTCAAGAAAAAAAACATTATAACCGTTATTTTTAAGCAAAGTCGCCGCATAAGCGGGAAGAATAGGATAAGTATAAGACGGATTTCTTAACCATTGAAACTGTTCGTTTAAAGACATTAAAGGAAAGCCTTCGTTATTTTCAAAAGGCGGATATGTTATGCATATTCTCTCTACTTTATCTTTTTTCATTTTATTTTTAATTTTATTTCTTTTTACCCGATTTTTTAGATTTTATAATTTTATTTTTATAAACATATTTTTCAAGTTCGTATTGATTGTCAAATATAATATCATACCATTCTTCGTATCTTTCGCATTTCGGCGGACTATGTTTAGAGCAAATTTCGTTTCTGTTTTCGTAGTTTGTGCATAAATAAGTTTTTTTATCCAAATATCTGCATTCGCTTCTTATCATATGATACCAAGTTTCTTCGTATATAAAAATAAAAGAATGTCTAAAATGCAAATACCATTTCAAAGTGTTTAATTCTTCCTCGTTTTTCGGCGGAGATATTTCCATTACCAAATCATGACAGCATAAAGAATTACAGTCCGCGCATAATTTTTCGCTAACCGTTTTTTGTCTATTTTTTAATAATTGATTCGATGGTATTACTTTCATTAATAAAAACCGTTTTTTAAAATTCAAAATTAATCGTTATATTATATTAAAAATTAGATTAAAATTCAATGATTTAATTATTATAATTCTTTTTTCTACCGAGAAAAAAGAAGAGATAATTTTTTCTTTTTTTATATTTTTATGTTATACTTATAATAGTGATTTATTAAGAGAACATAATGAAAATAACTTTAGATACCACAATATCCTCATTGCTCGATTCGTTCGACAGGGAATTCGGAGTTTCTCTTGGAATATATAAAGGAGCTTTGAAATCGGACGATATTAAACTTTTTGAAATTGCCGACCCTAGAAAAAATCCAAAATCTTTTATAGTAGTCGATAAAGATACGAGCGTTGAAACGGTGGAAGCAATGTTTAAAAAAGTATTTGGAATAAGAGTGCAGGTAAAAGACAGAAACGGAAACACGATGGAACAAGAAATGACTTTAGGCGGGGAGAGAATATTATCAAAAGAAAATATTGAAGAAAGAAATATAAAATTAGTAGATTTGGAAGACGATGTAGATAATGATAATAAAGTTGAAAAAGAGATTAAAGAAAACAAAAAAAGCAAACAAAATAAATCCTACTTTTTAAAATCAAAAATTGTTAAACATAGCTTTGAGGATAAAATAAAAGAAATTGACGGATATTATTTGAGATTTCAAAGAACCGAAAGATATAAATCAATGGTTAATCTTTTATCATGCATCGAAGAAGCTAAACTTTCCTATCCCGAGTCGAAAGAAATTTTAGAGCATATAGAAGAGATAAAAAATAAATCGGTTGCGATATCTCATTTGAGCATTAAGAAGAGAAGATTTGCAATAATCATTCTTATAATAATAACTTCGTTTCTTCTTTTTGTAAGCGCTTTAATATGCGGATTTAATTTATACAAAAAAATTAAACAGGATAAAGTTGTCGACACTATAGTTAAAGATATAGACAATTTGAGAATGCGAAAGGGAGTTTTAATAGAAAACGGAAACATTGCAGAAGCAAACGCAATAGATGAAAATATAAATTCAAAATCGGAACAATTAAATGTTATAAGAAATACAAAAACTTTTCCCATAACATATTATTTTATATTCGCCTCTTTTATTATGATTGTCATAGTCGCCTTATTTATATTGAGGCTCAATAAATTTAATATAACCTCGGTCCGCTTTGAGAATAAAACTTGAATTTTAATGATTTAAGAATTCTTTATTTAAAAATTATTTTTAAGAATTTTATTTGTATAAATTTTCATTATTCAATCTGCTTTGAGCATGCCGTCTTAAATACTCCTGCACAAATTCTAAATCTTCTTTTGTGTCTATTCCATGAATAAATTTATTTGTTTCCAAAACTTTTATATTCATTCCGTTATAAAGCCATCTTAACTGTTCGAGTTTTTCGATTTTCTCATAGTTACATTCTTTAAGGTTTTCGATTTTTAGTAAAATTTCTTTTCTGAAAGCGTAAACCCCTATATGTTTATAATATTTTACTTCAATATCGTTATCAAATCTTTTATGAGGAATTGTCGCTCTCGAAAAATACATCGCATAATTGTCCGCATCGCATACCACTTTAACGGCGTTTTCGTCCTTTATTAAATGGCTGTCATTTTCAATTTTTAATTTTACCGTGGCTATATCGACTCTTTTATCTTCAAAACATTTTATAATCGGAGAGAGTATCTCTTCGTTAATCAAAGGTTCGTCTCCCTGAACATTTATTATTATATCGCAGTCGATTTTTTTTGCAGCTTCTGTTATCCTTGAAGTTCCCGAAGTATGCGATTTTGAAGTCATAACCGCTTTTGCGTTATTTTTTGAGCATATATCCATTATCTCTTTTGAATCTGTCGCTATTATAACATCGTCAATTTCCGAAACTGCTTTTACATTATCGTAAACGGCTATTATTATTGGTTTTCCTAATAATTCGTAAGTTAGTTTTTTAGGAAACCTCGAAGAATCGTATCTTGCTGGAATTATCGCTACAGTTTTAGGCATATTTATTTTTCCTCCATTATATCTTTTACCATTGAAAGTAATTTATTTTTAAACTCTTCTTCGTTCTCCGATTCTAAAAGTAAAACCGTATACATACTGAGTCTAGACACTTTAGTAAATAACGATAATAGATTAAGATATTTTTCGCTTTTACCAACTGGAGTTAAAAACATATTGAGTAAATGAACGGGTTTTTTATCTAATGCATAATAATTAATCCCTTCTTTAGATAGCGCAAATATTAATTTATCCTCTTTAACCTCGCTCGTTCTAATATGCGGAAAAGCCACACCATAACCCAAGCCGCTTGTTATTATCTCTTCTTTTTTATACATAAAATTTATAGTTTTATCTATATTGATTCTTAATCCATTTGATTCGGCATATATGAGCATTTCGCTTATAGCTTCTTCTTTATTAGAGGCTTTCAAATTAAGTAAAATATAAGAGCTTTCTATTATTTTTGACACTTCGTTTAATGAAATCATTTTATAACCTTCTATAATTAATTTTTTAAATTTCTATTTTAAAATTTTCTTTCAAATATTCTTTCATTGTATATTTTTTCTGTATAATCTCTAAAGTTATATTAAGAGGATAAATAGTGTTATAACTTTTAAAATTTATTCCTATAGATTCGTCATCCAAATCTATTCCGCGAGATAGTTCCCAATTTCCGTTAAAATGTGTTTTTATAACTTCGCCTATATACGCGCTTATTAAAAATATAAAATTTCTGTTATTGTCATTTTCCAAAACCAAATACATTTTTTCGTTAAAGAATTTATCTATTTCCGATAAACTTTTTAAAGTATAATCTATATGATAGCCTTCTCGAATTAAAAAATTGCTTATCCAATATGAACTTCTTAAAAGTTCTTCCTGAGGCAAAATATATTTTGACATTTTATATCCTTTATTTATTAATATATTAAATCTTTTTTATAATAAGTCAAATTTAAAATATTTATTATAATTATAATAATTTATATCTATAATTTATATGCATTTTTCCGAAAAATAATAAATAAACTATATCAAAATTATAATTTAAAATATTAGGGTAATATAAGTGCTTTTGGATAAAGATTCGTTTTCAGAGTTCGTGGAATATGTGGAAAATAATTTTAATTTTGAATTTCTTTCAAATATACCGGGATTCGATAAAGATTATAACTATCAAAAAGACGCAATATTGAAATTAATAAAAGCTTCCAATAATAACGAGGCTTTTTTAGATTATATTTCCTATACTTATACGCTCTTAAAAAGCGATATTATAGAACAGATTATATCTTTGTCCTGGGAAAAATCTAACGGAATGATAGATAGTTTTATTAACGATGATAAATTTAACCTTAATCAAAATCAGCTTATAAATTATATATCGATACTTTTAATAGTTCGAGATATAATGCATACGAGTTATATAGCCTCTCTTCCTATATATAATGAATATAAATATAATCAAAAAGAATTTTACGATAAAGCAAAAGAAATGATAGAAAATTCTGTAGGCAATATATCGACTTTGGGAAATATAAATCCGATATTTATAGCGATAGCAGCAAAAAGTATATTGCCTTTCTCTATAAAAAATGACGAATTGTCAAGTTCGTCAAAATTGATAGCAATTCTATTTAATATGTCAAGGATAATTGCGTCCTACCCTTATTCTGAAAATAATAATAAAAATACGCAGCCTATATTTTTAAGCTCAATTTATAATTTGGTAAATAACGCTTCTTTTTTAGGACTCGACTATAGAATGATTAGGCAATTATACGATAAAGTAAAATGCGGAGATATATGTTGGAAAAATTAGCCAAATATAATATAAATTTTATAGTAGCTGCAATATCATCTTTAATTATAATTTGTATGTCGTCGTATATGATTTTAAATTTAAATACCTCGATAATGAGAATTTTAATATTTATGGAATTTATATGCTCTTTTTATTTTGTCACCGTATTTTTTTATAGAATTTCAAAATATTCTAGAATAGAATTATTTTTTTATTTAATAACTTTTTTAATTCCTTTTATGATGTCTATACTTGGAATATTTTACGCTTTAAACTTTTTTTCTTTGAATAGAGTATTTTTGAAAGAAAATATAATTTCTTCTTTTCTTACGCGCGGTTATCATTTTCTTTTTATATTTTATATAACGCATATAATATATTTCTTTTATTTATTTGTTTTGGAAAATAAGAAAAGTTTTTATTCAAGCATATCTTCGCATTTTATAATAATAATATCAACCGTTATGGCTTTAATACTTATTATAATTTACGCCGTTCTAAATTGGGTATTCGACAATAATATAATTAAGTCTTATGAAAACAAAAAAAATGAGATTATATACGAAGCGGAAACGACTTTTTATGGAGAATATAATACCGAAGATTTTGAATACGAAGGTTTTGCAAAAACTCTTAATATAGCTATGCTTTATTACGAGAACGAATTGAAATATCAGTCGGACGAATGGGATGATTTTGAAAAAAAACATTTATTATTTGAAACGGCTATTGTTCAAGGAAACGGATTCTTTATTATGATAAGCGGAAGAGAATTCATTTATCCTTTTTATATGTTTATACTTACTTATATTATAGTTAACTCTATTATACTGACATTTTCAATAATATTCTTTAAAGCATTTTTAGAAAAAAAATTTAACGCGTATATAGATATAATAATTAAAGGTTTTGAAGAAGATAATTATATATACGCTATAGATACAGACAATATGGAAGATACGGAGATTAAAATTCTATCGGAATTATACAATAAAAAACTTCTTACTTATAAATACCGTGAAAGATATATAAAGATGTTTATGAAATAGTAATTATTAAATTTGGTTTATTTATATATTTATATTAATCAAAAAGCTAATTCGGTTATATTTTAATTTATTTATTGTTTTACTATTGAAATAAAACTAATATTAATATATTATGCTTATATTGAAAATTTGGAGAAGCTATGCCAGTTATAAAAACTAATTCAAAAAAATCGGTTTATGCAATTAAGAAATCCGTTAAAAAACTTATTAATAAAAATAGCAATAAAAAAAGTAATCTTGCTAAAAATTCTATAAAAAAAGTCGTTTCAAAAAATATAAAAAAAATAGCGACTACAAAATACTATGTTTCTGAAATTCCTTTAAAATATGCCGATAGAGAAATATTTGGAGCGATAAAAAGAGAATATAAAAGAGAGCTATCCGTATTGGAACTTATAGCGAGCGAAAATATAGTTTCGAGAGCGGTTATGGAAGCTCAAGGCTCAATATTTACA
>CAKVCG010000035.1 GCA_934725525.1 uncultured Brachyspira sp.
ATGTCTTACACTATAAATATAATGCTTATGTTTTTTAATCTTCTGCCTTTTCCTCCTTTGGATGGCGGATGGATATTGAGATTCTTTTTATCTCCAAAAGGAAAAAATACTTACGATAAAATATATCCTTACGGTTTTTTGATTTTATACGCTTTATTGTTTTTTGGAATATTAAGAACCATATTGTCGTTTATACAAAATATATCAAGTTATTTATTGGGCGATACTTTTAAAACGATACTCGCTATTTAGATTTTTGTTTTCCAAGTTCTCCGATATGCCACCAACTCCATTTCGGAGAATAGAACATATATTCTATCGAAAAATTAAAGGTCGAAGTATTTGGAATATTTCCTTTTCCCCAAACTTTTTTTTTATAAGAGACCGTCATATAAAGAAAATCGGATATTGTTCCTTTTATTTTAACGAAAGGCTCGATATAAGTGAGAGTTGAATCTTTAGTATAAGGGAACATATAGCTTACTCCCGTGTATAATGTTATAAAAGGCGAGGTTATAAGCTCGACAGCCCCTATTATCTCTCCATAATTTAATATATCGGTAAGCAAATTGTCTCTGGTATCGAATATATAACAGAATAAAAAATTAATAGGTATAACTCTCGGAACTCCCGCTATCATAATATTTGCATAAAAATTAAAATTATCTTTAATTTGCCCGTATAAGAAAGAATTTTTAGCAAAACTATAACTCAAACCTATTTTAGCGCCTACCGACAAATACCAATCGAGCATCGTCACTTTAAAATTTGCGTCTATATCCTTAAAACCAAAACTGTCGGTTTTATTTGTCATACTTGTTAAATCATCTCTTGAATCTTGTCTTTGATATAAAAGGCTTGCCGAAAATCCAAGTTCTACAAACCTAATCGGGCGAATATTAAAAAAAGGAGCGAGGGTAAAATAAATATCTCTTCTGCTTATATTTGGATTATAAGGGTCTAAAATATTCAAATAACCGCTCTCATACCAAGAATTATATTCTTCAAAGATTCCGCCCAATCCGACCGAAAACATTTTTTCTTTCCGTATCAAAGGCGATATATCGAAATAATAATCGTTCCTAACTCCAAATAAATAATTAGAAAATAACGCCGCTATAAAAAAGAAATACATAAAATACTTTTTCATAAATTATTAATTAATATTTTCACTTTTTTCGATAAGAGAAAGATTTTTTTCTATATTATATCTATATCTTAAATCGGTTGTTAATATTTGATATCTTTGTTGAGTTTTTGACTCTATAACCAAAGTTTCTAAAGCTCTTTGCGCTTCGGCATACGGTAGAGAATCTATTCTATATAATCGCCCATACTGTTCGTAAACTTGATTTACCTCTTCTTCGGTAGGTTTTGGAATAGTCGACCTTATAGTTTTCTCTATATAATGAGATACAACGGCGGCTCTTGTAATATAATTTTCAATCGCCTTCGCTTCGGGATTATCGTAAAAACTCGTTTTATTAGCCTCGTATATCATTATCTCTCTCGCCACAAAAGCGTTAAACATATTGTCTCTTGCCTGAACTCTTAAAGCTGGCGGTATACTCTCTCCCGATTGCCTTAAAGTTTGATTAAACATTTCGTTAAAATTTGATAAAGGTATTTGTTTATCGTCAATAATAACGCATGGGTCTCTCGTAGAAGAATATTCAAGTTTATAATTTGTTCTCGCCTCGTTAATAATTTTATCGTATTCGTTTCGCATCCTCTCTTGAAGTATCGTATATTCTATATCCATAGCCACTTGCTCGTATCGAATATTATTGCCTCTCGCCGCTTGCAGTCTCTCTCTATTGTTATTGAAAAATCTTCTTTTTTCTTCTTCAGAAACGACATCGAAATCCTCTCTTAATTTACTTTGCATATATAATTGAGCGATTTGATTATCTCTTTCCCTTGAAATAGTGGAAGTTAATTCTTCGTCTTTATCAAAACCTTCTTCAACCGCTTTAATATACACTAATTCCTGTTCTATAAGCTGAGATGCGAATTGCCATAATTGTAAATCGTTCGTAAGAAGCATATTTAAATTTTCGGTGGGAAGTCCTCTTAAGACGACTATATTTGAAAGTTCGCTCATAAAATCATTAACTGTGAAAAGCTTTTTTAATTCTCCTTGAGAGTCTCTTATCCTTATAACCCAATCATTATCTTGAGCGTATAAACATAAAAATGATTTAAAAATAAAAATTGAAATTATCAAAATAAAAGATTTTCTAAAAATCGTCATCAGATTCTTGTCTACCTCTAAACAAATTAATTATAGACTTTATTATATTCGCTATACTTAAATTTTCCGTCCAACCTCTTGCCGCGGAAGTAAAATTATATAAGCTGTTGGATATATTGTCGAAAGCGTCATGCATATCGTCCAAAGTTTTCTTCGTCCTATCCGTTTCCGAATCCACGAAAGAGGCTATATTATTAATTTTATCGCTAATAGATTCTATATTATCGAGTATTTTATCGAATCTATTTGTAAATCTGAAATAACTTGCAAGCAAAATAAAAAATATAGCAAGCGACAAAATCAATATAGCTATTGCAATAAAAGCTAAAGATACGGCTATAATATTTATTTGAAATACGATATCTTCCATATTTACTTTAATATTTTCTTTTACTTAATTAGCTTTCGGATTTTTTTCTTCTTTTATCAAGAAAATCGTTCGTTTTTTCTTTGCCTTTTTCATAAAGTTCCGTAGTTTTTAAAACGCCTTTATGATATAAATCGTCCACTTTATATTTTAAATTATCAATCGTTTCTTTTATATCTTCTCTCGTTTCTTCCCCAGATTTTGGAGCAAATAAAATACCTAATGCCACCCCGGCCGTTACGCCCAATATAAAAGAAAATAATCCTGATACTTCTTTAGACATGTATATCCTCCCGTTGTTATTTTTCTTATTATTAGTTAATATTAAATTCAATTTAATTTTTTGTCAACTATAAACAACCATAAAATTTCATTTTTTATTTTTATTTATATACTTCTTTATAAATCTGCTTATTATCATAATAAAACCCATTATGCCAGATATTACGAATCCTATTACTCCTATTATCGAAACATCATGAATTAAAGGCGGAATTTTTGCGCTCAATATGAACGCGCTTGAAATTATTAAAGAAGCCAAAACTATAGAATAACTTAATCTATCCGCCAAACCGTCCAATGTGTTTGAAAGTATATCGAGTTTTTTATGTTCGAGTTGAACTTTTATCAAGCCTTTTTTTACCATTTCGGCTACTTCGGATAAATCGGAAGGAATGCTTTTTAATACTTTTGAATAATCTAAAATCAAATTTTTCGACTGCTTAAATATATTGTCGGGTTTCAATCTATCTTTCACATATCTCAAAGCGAAAGGTTTGATATGCTCTATTATTTTTAAATCTTTATCCAAATTTCTTGCAACGCCTTCCAAAACGATTAAAGATTTTATTAAAAGCATAATATTGCTTGGCAAACTCAATTTAAACTCTCTTATAATATATATTAGCTCGTTGAATATATCTTCCATATTAATATTATCCAAAGACATATCTATATATTTGCTTATAAAAACAAAAATTGCAGTATTGAAATCTTCTATATTCGCTATTTCGTTATGATTGCATAAAGCTAAAATCGATTTCGACAAAGTCAAATAATCCGCGGAACTTATGCTTACGATAATATCCGAAAAAGCATCTTTTGAATTCGGAGGAATAAATCCTATCATTCCAAAATCAATAAAACATAAAACATTATTTTCTAAAGCCATTAAATTTCCAGGATGCGGGTCGGCATGAAAAAATCCGAGCATAAAAACCTGTTCCAAAACGGCGTCAACTCCAATAGAGACAAGTTTTTTTCTATCGTATTTTGTATCTTCGGGATTTATATCGGATATTTTTATTCCGTCTATGTATTCCATTGTGAGTATGTTCTTCGTGCTGTAATCTTCGTATATTTTTGCTATTTTTACATTTTTATTTTTTTCAAAATATTTTGCGAATTTAATCGTATTGTTTTTTTCAAAATTAAAATCCAATTCCTGCAAAAGTTGTCCCTTAAAAGCCTTTATAAGTTTTTGAGGTTGCATGAAAGCGTATTCTTCGTTATGTTTTTCCAAAATATTTGAAAGCCAAACTATAATTTCTATATCGGTTAATATTTTTTCTTCTATATCTGGACGCTTTACTTTTATAGCGACTTTCTCTCCTGTTTTCAATACTCCGACATGAACTTGAGAAATCGAGGCGCTCGCTTTAGGCGTTCTTTCAAAAGATTCAAAAGTTTCTTCGATAGTTTTTCCTAACTCTTTTTCAATAATTTTAATCGCTTCGTTTTCATCGAAAGGTTTGACATGATTTTGCAATTTGCTTAATTCGTCCGTTATATCTTTTGGAAGTATATCGTTTCTGTTCGATAAAATCTGCCCGAGTTTTATAAATGTAGTTCCCAATTCTTCAAGAGCCATTCTCAATCTTTGCCCTCTGCTGAACTTTCTTAAATCCACGCCCTTATATTTTATATTGACTTTTGAAATCGGTTTATTGACTATTTTAAGTATTGGAGTTACGGCGATTATATCTCTGAAACCGTAAGCTATGATTATCGATATTATTTCCCTTGTTCTGTTTATTGATTTTATATTAGCCACTTGAAAGTTTTCCTAAATAGAACGCTATTAAACAAACGATTATTAATTTTTATTACTATTTATTTATAGAATTTTTTAATTCTTCCAATTCTTTTTTTATCGATTCGTAATCTTCTTTTTTTACATATCCCATTTTATCTATTGTCGTTTGCATTCTTTCGTCTAAATATTTGCCAACCTCTTCTCTAGTTTCATTTGCTTTTGATACCATATCTTTTACAAATTTTTCGCCTTCTTCGGCGTCCATATTAGCGTCTTTTATAAACTCTCTTGCAATCTCTTCAACTTTTTCTTTGCCTTTAAGCATTACGCCTATTCCCGCATAAAATCCTTTTTTTATATCGTCCGACATTCCCATACTAATCTCCTTAATTTTAGTCTTTTATTTTTTATTAAAATTATTTTTAAATATTATTACCTTTAACAAAAAAGTCAATATTAAAAACCATTGATAATTTTAGTAATAAAAATAATGAATATAAAAGTATTTTTTATACAATAATTTTATTATAAAATAATAATATAAATAAAAATAATTTAAAATATATTTATTTTATCTTTTTCATTATTTCTTTCATAAAATAAATGAATTCCAATAATCTTCCATACTTGAAATTATCTTTAAGTAGTTATTATATTTATTCAAATAATAATCTCTATTTGCAGGATTAGGTTCATAAACATTTTTAATTTTTATTATTTTTCTTACTGCATCATCATACGAATTATATAATCCAAACCCAATTGAAGCCGTGATAGCGCAACCCAAAGCTCCAAATTCTTCGCCATTTAAAACTTCTATTCTCATACCTAATATATCTGCAAACATTTGACACCAAATTGAAGATTTAGAAGCTCCGCCTGATAATCTTATAACTTTATATGGCGGAGATTTAAATTTATCTATATGGTATTTATGAGAGAAAATAATACCTTCATATACGGCTAATAATAAATCTTGCTTTTGATTATGCGCTTCAACTCCCAAAAAACCGCCACCCGAAGTAGGAACAACATTTGAACCGTATAAAAAAGGCATAAATATAAGTTTTTCACTTACATTATTATTTTTCTTAATAGTTTCATCGCAATATTTAAAAATATTATTTGTATTCTTTATCTCTTCACTATATAAATTATTAACAAACCATTCTAAATTGCTTGCCGATGTAGGAGAGGCTTCCGTATTTAAATAATAATTATCTTTACAAAAAATGCTTGTCATCCAGACTGGTGTTTTTAAAATATTTTTTGATATATATTGATTTATTCCCCATGTTCCTACAACTATCGATAATACGCTATCATCAATTGTTCCTGATGCTATAGCGCATGCAGTAATATCAAACAAACCTGCATAAACAGGCAATTTTTTCTTTAAACCTGTTAATTTTGAAATTTCGTCAGTTATATAACCGCATAAATCACAAGGCTTAACTATTTTTGGAAACTTATCTTTATATTCTTCTATTCCCAATATTTGTAATATTTCATCGTTATAATTCAAAGTATTATTATCTAAAAGATTCGTTCCTGAAATATCAGATATTTCAATATACGGTTCTTTTGTAAATTTATATCTTAAAAAATCTTTGCAAAGAAAAATATATTTAGTTTTATCCATAATATCTTTTTCATTATCTTTAAACCATTTTAATAATACAGAAGTTTGTCCCGCCCACAAATCTTGGTATGTATGCTTTCTTAACGATTTAAAATCTATATTTTTCAAATATGATTCTGCTCTTAAATCAGTAGATATAATGCCATTATAAACAGCGTTACCATTTCCATCGCTTAAATACAATCCGTTACCATGTCCGGTTATAGACATGCCTAATATATCTTCTCCATTAATTTTAGATTTTTCCAAAACTTCTTTAATTACTTTTATATTAGCACCCCATAATATATTTATATCTTTTTCCGTATAATGCGGTTTTGGAAATATTATTTTAGTTTTTATAGAAGATATACCCTTTATATCTCCATTTTCCATATCAAAAATCGCAGCTTTAGTAACAGTTCCGCCATTATCCAAACCTAAAAAATATTGAGACATAATTTTTACTCCTTTATTTTGGTTTGTTTTTAAATAAATTGCTTTGATAAATCAAAGCAATTTACATGTTTGAAATATTTAATTTAACTATATTTTTTTAAAAATCTTTCAGTAAATAATATAGGTGTATTGGTAAATGCATCTTTAGTGCTTCCCGCTAAATGCGTAGTTATAGTCAAATTATCAAGTTTCAATATAGGGTCATCTTTAGGTATAGGCTCATTATCAAATACATCTATAGCGGCTCCCATAAGTCTATTCTCTTTTAAAGCATTAACTACAGATGATTGATTTACTAACCCAGACCTTGCCGTATTGATTAAATAGGCTTCTTTTTTCATTAACCTCAATTCTTTATCATCAATCATATGATAGGTTTTATCTGTCAATCTCATATGGATTGTCACTATATCCGATTCTTTTAATAATTCTTCTAATTCTACCTTTTTCTCATTAACTGGCAATTCTTTTAAATAAGGTTCATATATAATAAATTGGCATCCAAATGAAGATAAAAACTTATAAACAAGTTGACCAACCGCTCCAAAACCAACTATTCCTATTTTTTTATTTAAAAGTTCAGGAATTGAAGAGGAATTTGGGAAGTCTTTTCTAAAAATGCCATTCTTTAATGAGCTATGCGCTCTGGCTATATTTCTGATTTCAGATAATATCATACCAACAGTAAATTCCGCTACCGCTCTGGCATTTCTTCCTGCGGTATTTAAAACTTCTATACCTCTATTTTTAGCCTCGTCAATATCTACATTTTCTATACCGCCTCGTAAAACCCCTATATATTTTAATTTATTAGCCTTTTTAATTACTTCTTTTCCTATAGGAGCAAATTGCACTATAATTAAATCATAATTTTCAACATCTGATATTAAATCATTAGGAAGTTCTATAGCGTTAGCTCCTTTTTGTTCTATGATTAAATTATCATATTGCAATGCTTCAATATCTTTATGATGCCATTCTCTTACTACTAAAGTATGACCATTTTCTTTAAAAAGTTTTAACCCTTTTTCCATTATATCTTTTTCTATAAATTTATCAGCTATAGCAAGTATATTCATTTTATTTTATTCTCCTTATTTTCAAAAATTTATTATTTTAAATATTATTTATATTCAATATCTATTATTAGATGAAGTTAATTTTATCTTATTAATAACTTCGTTACTTAATCCCATATATAAAGGTTTAAATAAGTTATCAGGAAGTTCGTCATTTCTATTTGATAAAATATTCATGCATTCGTTCATCTTTGAATTCATAGCGATTCTTAAATCAGCATAAATATTTAATTTACAAATTCCTTCTCTAATAGCCTCTTTTAATTGGTCTTCTGGAGTTCCAGAACCTCCATGCAAAACTAAAGGAACATCTGTAATATTTCTTATGCTTTTTAGGCATTCTATATCCAACTTTGGTTTAGATTTATATATACCATGAGCAGTTCCTATAGATACAGCGAGAGCATCTACATCTGTTTTTTCAACAAATTCTTCTACCTCTTTTGGGTCGGTTAATTTACTATCTCCAGTATCGCCCCCCATTATATCCGTTCCAGCTACATATCCAAGTTCAGCCTCAACCGTAACTCCTCTTGCATGAGCATAAGTAATAACTTCTTTAGTTCTATCAATATTTTCTTTAAGCGGGTATTCGGAACTATCATACATAACTGATGAAAAACCATAGTCTATACATTTTTTTAATAAGTTTAAGTCCTTCCCATGGTCCAAATGTAACACTATTGGAATAGAATAATGATTTTGAATAGCTTTTATTGTTCCTGAAATATAAGCCAACCCTTTTCCTTGTAAATCATGTTCTAAAGCCGATAATATCACTGGCGCTCTCATTTCTTCACAAGTATCAAGTATCGCTTTCAAATAAATATCTGTAACGAAATCAAAAGCGCATACCGCATAATGTTTTTTTTGGGCATTTTTTAACACCTCATTTAATGTGCATAACATAATTTTCTCCTTATTTTTGTTTTTTGTTATTTTTTATAATTAT
This sequence comes from uncultured Brachyspira sp., assembly GCA_934725525.1. Taxonomy (GTDB): domain Bacteria; phylum Spirochaetota; class Brachyspiria; order Brachyspirales; family Brachyspiraceae; genus Brachyspira. The sequence continues at coordinate 8,768 of CAKVCG010000035.1, forward strand.
CTTGTTATCATACCGCCGCTAACATCAAAAGTCGCACCAGTATAATAGTTTGAAGCATCTGATACTAAAAAAACAGCCATAGGCGTTAAATCGCTAGGTTCGGCTATTTTTCCAATCGGTATTCTATTTAAGTAATATTCTCCATTTTTTTCTATAGCTTTTTTTGTCATAGGGGAATTCATCATGCCTATAGCCATAGCATTAACATTGACACCCATACTAGCAATTTCTCTAGATAAAGAAATAGTAAAAGTCACAACTCCAGATTTTGATGCCGCATAATGAGCATGCCCTGTAGTAGAACCATTAAATGCAGCTTGAGAAGTGATATTTAAAATTTTCCCTTTGCCATTTCTATTTAACACATGTTTAGCAAATTCCCTAGATGTTAAAAAAACCGATGTTAAATTAATATCAAAAGTTTTTATCCATTCCTCCACTGGAGTATCAACAACATTATTAGTGGGCCAAAATCCAGCATTATTTACTAATATATCTAAATCAGGAAATTTTGTTTCCGATTCTTTAATTAAATTAATAGTATCATCATAATTTGATAAATCTGTTTTTATCGCAAATGACTTTACATTATATTTTGATATTAATTCTTCAGAAACCTTTTGAGCATTTTCTATTGAAATATCTGCTATAATGACATTTGTTCCCTCTTTTGCCAAATCAATAGCAAGTTGCTTACCAAAACCGCTTGCGCCTCCTGTTATGATTGCATTCTTATTTTTTAAATTAAGTTCCATTTATATTTTCTCCTATTTTTAATATAATAATATTTATTTTTTGTGCGTCATATAATCTATAGAAACTGCCAATAGTAATATGACGCCGCTTATAAGTTCTTGCCAATAAACTGAAATATTCAGTAATACTAAAGATGAAGATATTACCGATAATAAAGCTATACCAAATACCGAACCTAATATAGACCCCTCGCCTCCAGCAAGACTAGCTCCTCCTATAACGCATGCGCTTATTGCTTGCATTTCTACCCCTATAGACGATGAAGGAGTGGCAGTTGCAAATCTTGCTATTTGTAAAATCCCAGCTATACCAGCCAATAAAGAAGATAAAATATATACAAAAGCTATAGTCCTATTAACTCTTATACCTGAAAATTTTGCCGCTTTGCTATTACTGCCAACATAAAACACTTTTCTAAATATTGTAGATTTTCTTACCATAAAATCCAAAACAATTATTAATAATACAAATAATATAATTACAAATGGTATAGGACCTACATTCCCAGAACCTAAAAATTTAAAATTATTAGGCATACTATATAAAGATAATGGCAAACCTTTAGTAACTACATAAGTTCCACCTCTTGCAATTCCCGTCATAGCCAAAGTTGTTATAAAAGGACTTAAACCTATTTTAGTAATAAAAAACATATTTACGCTACCTATAAAAATGCTAACGATTATACCTATTAATGATGCTATCCATATATTTCCGCCAGCTTGAAAAATTGCCCCTGTAATAGCTCCAGTAAAAGCCATAACAGAACCGACCGATAAATCTATTCCTCCGCTTATTAAAACAATACTCATACCAATTGCTACTATTCCATTAATAGCAAAACTTAAAACAGTCGTCTTTATATTTCCCGAAGTTAGAAAATATGGAGAAAGAAAACTCATTATAATACCAACAACTAATAAAATGAAAAATAATGTGCTTTCTCTAAAACCTAATAATTTTTTTATAATCTTCATAAAATATCCTTAAAATTTATATTTTACCAAATGACGCCATTTGAATAAGATTTTCTTCAGTAATTCCATCATTAGTAACGATTCCTACATTATTTCCTGAATGTATAACCATAACCCTATCAGATAAACCTATAATTTCCGGCAATTCGCTGGAAATCATTATTATACCTATTCCTTGATTAACAAGCTCTCTTAATAAATAATGTATTTCATGTTTAGCTCCGACATCTATACCTCTTGTCGGTTCATCCATTATAATAATTTTTGGATTTACAGATAAAAGCTTTGATATTAAAACTTTTTGCTGATTTCCGCCGCTAAGATTCAATATTTTATTATATAAATTCCCAACCTTAATATTAAGTTTATCCGTATAATAAGAGCCTAATTCCTTTAATTTTTTATTATTAACTATTTTATTAATAGAAACTTTGTCTATATCCATTGCACAAATATTATTTAAATAATCCATTTCTAAAAAAAGTCCTTCCGTTTTTCTATCTTCGGTTAAATATAAAATTCCGTTTTTTATAGATTCGCTATAATTTTTGAAATATACTTTATTGCCTAAATAAATTATATTTCCAGAATCAATTTTATTGAGTCCTACTATAGATTTAACAATCTCGCTTCTACCAGAACCTATCAAACCAAATATACCTAATATTTCACCTTCATAAAGTTGAAAATTTATATTTTGAAAGATATTATTGTAAGATAAATTAACAACATCTAAAATAATATTATCAGATTTATGTTTTTGTTTTTCAGGATATATATTAGTCAAATCTCTACCAACCATTTTATTCACAATATTAACTTCATCCGTATCTTTTGCATTAACAGTTTCTACAAAATTACCGTCTCTAAGCACAGTTATTTCATCGCATATTTTAAATATCTCTGCCATGCGATGACTAATATAAATAATAGAAATTCCTTTATTCTTTAAAGAACTAATTATTTCTAATAGATTATTAGCTTCTTTTTCGCTTAATGATGCGGTAGGTTCGTCAAAGATTATAATACGACAATCGTCTGAAAGAGTTTTAATTATTTCTATAATTTGCTGTTGCGATATAGTTAATTCGGATACTTTAGCATAAGGATTTATGTCAGAATTAAACATAGCAAGATATATTTTTGCTTTCATAGCGTATTTCCTATAATTTATAATTAAAGAATTATTTTTATTTATCCGATTCATAAATATATTCTCTACTACATTTAAATGCTGACATAACGATATTTCCTGATGAACAAAACCTATATGTAAGTCTTTAGCATCGGAAGGGTTATTTATATCTACTTTATTACCATTTATATATATTTGTCCGCTATCGGGTTTATGAACGCCAGATATTATACTCATCAAAGTCGATTTTCCAGCTCCATTTTCGCCGACTATGGCATGTGCGCTATAATCTTTAAAAGATATACTGACATTATTTAATGCTTGCGTGCCGCCAAATCTTTTGCTTATATTTTTAACTTCTAAAACAGTAGACATAAATACCCTGCCTAAAAAACTTACTTAATGTTTCTATTCTTAAATACCTATTCCTCTGTTCCCTTAGAACCTAATCTCTCTAAATATCTTTTTGTATAAAAGAATTCAGCGTTTTCTTTAGTAACTATATCTAATCCATTATCAACTAAAGGAACTTGAAACGCTTCCTTATTCAAAGTTTGCCAACCGTTCATAGGGTCCAAAAGCCCATGTTTTGAAGCATATAAAAATAACATAGATAAATATCCTTGCATAGCTACATTTGGTTGTATAGCTCCAAACATTTTTCCATCAGAAATCATATCCAATACGGCTTCATTAATATCAACGCAGATTACATTAATTCCTGTTCCTAATTCCAATGCCGCTTGCGCCGCTCCCATACCTGAAGTAGCTTCTGGAATAAAACAGCCTTTTATATTTGGATTAGCTTGAACCATAGTCTGTAAAGCAGTATAAGCCCTGTTAGCATCTTGGTTACCAACGGCTCTTGCCACAACTTTTATATTATAATCTCTTTCTATTTTTTCTATGAAAGAACGAACTCTTATTTCATGATTCAATTGACCTGGGTTTTCTATTACACAAACCTCGCCTCTTCCTCCCATAGCTTCCGCTATAGCGTCTGCTGCGGCATAACCTTCTTTTACATTATCAGATGTAATAAACGCCAACCTCTTACTATCGGGCGAATCGGCTGCAAAAGTTACAACCTTTACGCCAGAATCCATAGCTTGATTAATAGGGTCAATAAAAGCATTAGGTTCTATCGGATGGACTGCTATGCCTGCGGGATTTTTTACTAATACCTGATTAAAAACCGATACTTCTTTATTGATATCATACTCGGGAGTTCCAGTATATACCGTCTTTACGCCTAATTGCCTACCCGCCATTTTAAAACCCTCATAGACTCCAACCCAATATTCGATACCGCTCATCATAGTAACCATGTAGTAAACCTCGTCTTCACTACCTAAAAATGCCCCTGTTTTATCAGTAGAAACATTTTGCGACACTCTATTTTGGGAACATCCCAAAATAACCAAAACGAATACAATTAACATCTTTTTCATTGTATCTCTCCTATAAATGTTATTAATTATTTATACTAATAGTATAATACATTTTATTATATTTGTCAAATAAAAATGTTATTTTTTTTTTTTTTTTTTTGTAATATAATATTAATAACAAATGTAAAAGTATCAATAATAATAAAATCTTAAAATTTTTTATTATTATTGACATATACAGTTAAAGAAAATATAATTATTATAAAATACTGAATGAATATTAGCAGAATAGATGATACAGAATAATAAAAAAATAGCAAAGATAGCAAAAATAGCTTTCTTATACTATAAAAAAGACAAAAATCAGGAAGAAATTTCAAAAATAATGTCTATAGCCAGACCTACGGTTTCAAAATTAATATCGGAGGCAAAAGATTTATCTTTGGTGGATTTTAAAATTAAATATCCTTGGAGAGATAAAGAATTAGAAAATAAAATAATTAATAAATTCAATATAAAAGAAGCCGTAGTAATAGAATGTTTGAATAACTCGGAAGATGAAATTATTATGGAAATAGGAATAGCTGCTGCAAATTATTTTTCAAATATAATAGATAAAGTTAAAAATGTCGGAATATCATGGGGACAATCTCTATATTCTATGATAGAAAATTTAAATACAAAAAACTCTTCGGTAGAAAATATTATACAAATGATAGGAGCGGCAGGATACGAAAATAAAAATTATAACGGACCTTTACTCGCTCAATATTTGTCTAAAAAATTAAATTCTCAATGTTTGATGATTCATTCGCCTTTAGTAGCTGGAAATAAAGATATAGCTAAATTTTTAATTAATGATAATAATATTAAAAATATTTTTAAAAAGATATCAAATTTAGACATAGCTTTTGTAGGAATAGGATGCGTTGAATTAAAAAACAACAGCCTATATAAAACAGGATATATAAGCGAAGAAGAATTAAATAAAATAAAGAATGCAGGGGCAGTCGGAGATATTTGCGCTAATTTTTACGATATAAATGGAAAAGAATTGGATATAGATATTAATAACAGAGTAATAGGAGCGAAGTTATCGGATTTAAAAAAGATAAAAAATGTTGTTGGAGTAGCTTCGGGATTAATAAAATCTAAAGCCGTTTACTCCGCTTTAATGGGAAAATATTTGAATACCATAATCATAGATTCAGAATTGGCAAAAAGTTTATTGAATCATAAACAATAATTATTTTAAAATCATTTCCCAATACAGAAATTTTCAAAAATCTCGTTTATAACTTCTTCGGCGTCTATTTTTCCGCTCACATTTCCTAAAATATTATTTAAAATATTTATCTCTTCGGCGACTTCGTCCAAAGAATAATTTTGTTTTGATTTTTCAATGCATATATCGAGTCGTTTAAGTCCGTTTTCCAAATATCCTCTCTCTCTATTATTAACATAACTTTCTTTATTGAATATTTGAACATCGCCGTCTTTAATATAATTTTTCAAAGCCAAAAATAATTTTTCTTTTCCTTCTTCAGTTTTCGCGCTTATATTTATAATTGGATTTTTAAAATCATAATCAAATTTATTTTCACTGTCGCTTTTATTGATTAAATAAATCATATTTTTATCTTTTATGGTTTCTAAAAATTCGATTAAATTAATATCGTCTTCGCCGACTTTTTCGCTTCCGTCAAAAACCGCGATTATAATATTTGATTCGTAAGCGCATTTTTTCGCTCTCTCTATTCCTTCAATTTCAATATCGTTATTTGTTTCTTTGTGAAATCCCGCCGT
>CAKVCG010000036.1 GCA_934725525.1 uncultured Brachyspira sp.
TTTGTTCTAGGTTCAACGAGAGAAGAAAGAAAGTTTAATCTTGTTTTAAGAAGATTTACGAAAGGTTATCTTGAAAACAATATAAATATACCTAAAAAAGACAGATATTATAATACGGACTACGACCTTGGAGACGCTGGCTTTAATTATCCTATTAATCCAGATAGAGAGGGAAGAAAAGAATAATTAATTAAACGGTTAGAGTATACAAGCGATAAAAGGGGGCGCGAGAGATTGCGCTCCCTTTTTTGTAGTCATTGATTCAAATTAATAACAATGAGGCTTCGATATTAATATTTATATATAAAAATACGATATTATAAAATATAAATATATGATTAAAAAAATATGATTAAAAATAAAAACGGCAGAGTTTTTAAACCCTGCCTATAATTAAAAATGAAAAACCTTATCTAATTATTATAATAACATAAATTATTGTAATAACTCTCTGTCTACCAAAGTATTTGCCGGCACATAATCGTTAACTATTTGAGAGAAAACCAAAGTGTCCGCAAAACCTCCGCGTCTTACCGATAAGAATAAATCGTTATATTCGTTTTCTGGCTTTCCCATCTTTTTCAATGTAATCGCTTTATAGAAAGTCGCATCGTTTGCAAATCTCGTGCTTGGATATTCGTTAATAACTCTATCGAACAAATCTACCGCACTTTGCAATTCGTTCATGTCGGCGGAATATGTTTGATAAAGCATTCCGTTCCATAGTAAAGACAACGGTTTAAATTTTTCTATAGTGGTATTATTCATAACATTTTTAAAAGCGGTATCGGCTAAAGGAATATTAGTTCTATCGTTTTTTGAAAGAAAATAATGAACTATGCCCTTAAATTGATATATATGTCCCAAATCGACTCCAGCGGGTAAATTGTTCAAATTCAAATTATCTATATAATTTCTGGCTCTCGTATATTCTTTATTTGCAATCATTACTCTTATCTCTTGAACGATTAATGGGTCTGTTTTATGAGTGTTTGCCCAAGGACTGTAAAAAGTATTTATAGTCGCTTTTCTCGGTCCTCTTCTTACAGGCGCCGGAGTTCTAACGGGCGTAGACGGAATTGTTCTATTTTGAGAAATTTGATTATTATTATAATTATTATTATTGTTGCTAAGTCCCAAATCGTCATAAAAAGGATTCGATTCAAAATCGTTAGATTCCAAAATCACATTTTGATTCGTTGACTGTTGATATTCTTGTTCTATTTGATTTATATAATCGTCTTGAATATCTTGATTGTCTTTACAAGATATTATAAAAATAAACGACAAGAAAGTTAATGATAAAAATATAGGTAAAGCTTTTTTTAACATTTTTTACTCCCAAAAGTGTAATTTGTATTTTTTATATTATCGGAAATCGACAGAAAAACATTAAAAAAATATTAAGAAATATTAGATAAAGTAATGAAAACCAAAAATTTTTAAGATAATCTTTATAATACTTCTATCTCATGCTTTTATCGTAAGGCAAGCCCGAAGCTTTTGGAGCTTGAGAATTTTTTGAAGTAAAAGCCAAAACTATTATAGTCGTTATATATGGGATCATTTTATATATATTGTTCGATATTGGCAGATTTGAAAGTATGGGAATTCCAGAATAGGCGGACGCTAAAGTTTTCATTAATCCGAAAAAGAAGGCCGCATAGAGGACTCTCATAGGTTTCCATTGCCCGAATATTAAAACCGCCAAAGCCAAAAATCCGTATCCCGCGACTGTGGCGTTAAAATTTGTCGAAGTTGGAATAACGAATACCAATCCTCCGATTCCAGCCAAAGCTCCAGAAATTGCCACTCCGAAATAACGCATTTTATAAACATTGATTCCGACAGAATCGGCGGCTTGGGGATGCTCTCCGCAGCTTCTTAATCTCAAACCGAATCTCGTTTTATAGAGCGCAAACCATGATAAAATTAAAATAACGAATCCCAAATATGTCGTTATATAAATGTTTTTAAATAATAAATTTCCTATAATAGGAATACCGCCCAAAACGGGAACGGATTCTATTCTAAAATTATTTATAAAAGAAATTTGCTGAACCGTTTGAATCGCTCTCGTAATATATATTGCAAAAGCGGGAGCGAATATATTTAAAGCCGTTCCGCTTATGACTTGGTCGGCGCTCATATTAATAGAAGCGTATGCATGAAGCAATGAAAATATTAAACCCGATAAAGCCGAAATTATTATCGCTATGAATAAAGTTATAGTAGGCGAAAATAAATTTCCAAATCTGCTTATAAAAAATATTCCCGCAAAAGCTCCTATAATCATTATTCCTTCCAGAGCTATATTAACTACTCCGCTTCTCTCCGAAAACATTCCGCCCAAAGCTACAAGTAAAAGAGGAATTGAAAATAACATTGTCTGCTGAACTAAAAAATAAATCGTTTCCATAAATTATCCTTTTTAATTAATTTTCTTTTCTTATTTTTAAGATTTAAGTTTTTTTGAAATAAATCCTACAATGCTTCTAAACATCAAAGCGAACGCGCTAAAATAAATTATAGCCGATATTATCATTTCTATAATCTCGGGAGTGAAATCGTATATTTGCATATAGAATCCTCCAACGGTTATATGAGCGATAAATATTCCCGCTATCAATATTCCGACTGGATGCGACAAACCGAGCAAAGCTATAGGAATTCCCGTAAATCCTTCTTCAGCCAAAATGTCAACGACTTCGATATGTTTCCCGACTCCAGATAAATATAATAAACCGCCTCCAATTCCGGCCAACGCTCCCGATATAACCATAGATAAAATTATATTTCTTTCTTCGTTTATTCCCGCGTATCTGCTCGCGTCTTTATTTAACCCGCAGGCTTTAAGCTCGAATCCGAAAGTCGTTTTTGAAAGTATTATATAAATTATTATTACCATTATTATAGCGATGAAAAATCCCCCGTTTGCGCTTGAACCTCTAAATATCGCGTCTAATCCCATAGTCGGAATCGTTCCCGAAGAAGGAATATTTTGAGATTGATTTTTTAAGACATCGTAAACCGTAAGAGTAACCAAATAATTAACCAAATACATTCCAATATAATTCATCATAATGCTCGATATAACTTCATTGACATTAAATTTTGCCTTCAAAAGCCCGGGTAAATAAGCCCATAAACCGCCCGCAATAAAAGAAACGAATAATGCAAAAATCCAATGGATTCCAGCTGGAAGAAAAACGCATTTTACTCCAACCAAAACCGCAGCGTAAGCCCCCACTATAAATTGCCCAGGCGCGCCTATATTAAAAAGTCCGTTTTTGAAAGCGAAACCAACCGAAAGCCCCGTTAATATTAAGGGAGTAGCCGTGTAAATAACCTGTCCCATTCCTCTGCTTCCGCCTGAAAATCCGCCCGCAAGTATTGTGATAAAAGCTGGCAGCGCGTCTCTATAATTGCTTATAAGAAGTATTATTAGTCCGAGCAAAAGTCCTATTATTATTGCAAGAAAAGAAGAAAATATTTTAACAAATCCGTCTTTTTCGAGTATATTAATTATTTGATTTTTCATTTTATTTACTCCTTTTATGCGCTTCTTTTTGAGCCAGACATATATAATCCAAGTTCGTTTACAGTTAAATTATTAGGATAGAGATTTGCAACTATTTCGCCCTCGAACATAACGAGTATTCTATCGCTTAAATTCATAACTTCGTCAAGTTCCAGAGAAACGAGCAAAATCGCCTTTCCGTTATCGCGCTGATTGATAAGCTCTTTGTGTATATATTCAATAGCTCCGACATCGAGTCCTCTTGTAGGCTGAACGGCTATAAGCAAATCGGGTTCTCTATCAATCTCTCTAGCTATAATCGCTTTCTGCTGATTTCCGCCCGACATACTTCTCGCTATCGTTTTGAATCCTTCGGCGCTTCTTATGTCGAATTTTTCAATTAAAGATTTTGAATAATTTTCCATTTCTTTAAATTTTAAGAATCCGTTATTTTGGAATCTTTCGGTAAAATAAGTTTGAAGAATCAAATTCTCTCCCAAAGTATAATCCAAAACCAAACCGTATTTATGTCTGTCTTCGGGAATATGTCCGATTCCGTTTAAAGTTTTTTTCCTTATGCTTAAATTCGTAATATCATGTCCTTTCAATTTTACGCTTCCAGAATTTAATTCCGTTAATCCAGTAAGCGCGTATATTAATTCGCTCTGCCCGTTTCCGTCTATCCCTGCAATGCAAACTATCTCGCCCGCTCTAACTTCAAAAGAAACATTTTCAATAATATTTTTAGAACTTTTATTAGATTTTATATTTAAATCCTTAACCGATAAAATTATATCTTTAGGTTTAGCTTCGCTTTTTTCAACTACCAAAGATATTTTTCTTCCAACCATCATTTCCGACATTTCTTCTTTTGTCGCGTCTTTCACATCGATTGTTCCTATATATTTTCCTTTTCGCAAAACGGAACATCTGTCGGCGACTTCTTTTATTTCGTTTAATTTATGCGTTATAAATAAAATTGATTTTCCTTCTTTCGTTAACGATTTCATTATTTTCATTAATTCTTCTATTTCGTTCGGCGTCAAAACTGCCGTTGGCTCGTCAAATATAAGTATATCGTTTTCTCTATAAAGCATTTTTAATATTTCCACTCTCTGCTGCATCCCAACCGTTAAATCGCTAATCAAAGAATCGGGATATATTTCAAGTCCGTAAGTCTTGCTTAATTCCAAAACTTTTTTTCTCGCGTTATCCATTTGCAAGATTCCGTTTTTAACCGTTTCAACTCCAAGTATAATATTTTCCAAAGCGGTAAAATTATGGACGAGTTTAAAATGCTGATGAACCATTCCTATTCCCAAAGCGTTTGCCGTATTAGGATTATCAATATTGACTTCTTTTCCATTAACTTTTATGATTCCTTCTTCCTGTTTATAAAGCCCGAATAGGACGCTCATTAAAGTGGATTTTCCCGCTCCGTTTTCGCCGAGCAAAGCATGTATTTCGCCTTGTTTTAATTGAATAGTGATATTATCGTTTGCAACTATACCCTTAAATCTTTTTGTTATGCCGAGCATTTCTACCACATAATTTTCATTATTTAAATTAGACATAATTGAATCCTTAATTGTTGAACTAAAAAGATTATCAATATTCATATTCTATATTACTTTTTATAAAAATGATATATCTATAAACGATTATTCGATTGATTTTTTTCGAATTTTTTTGTATATTTTAATATATAATGAATTAATTTTATCGGATTATTAAATTGAAAGTTAGATTTTTGGGAAGCAGAGGCTCGATACCGACTCCGGGCAATAGCTTTAACGAATACGGAGGAAACACCTCTTGTATTCAAGTTATAGATAACGAAGACAATTATATTATTTTGGATGCTGGAAGCGGAATAAAAAATTTGAGCTATTATGTTTCTAAATCGGAAAAAACCGAGAGTATATTATTACTCACGCATTTTCATTGGGACCATATAATGGGAATACCTTTCTTCGCTCCGTTTTTTTCAAATAAATATAGTTTTACGATTTACGGACCGAAAGATTCTTCAAACGAAATGTATGACACAATAAACAATATACTTGCAAAAGATTATTTTCCAGTTAGTTTGGAACAGTTTTCGGATAATTTGAAATTCGAGGCTTTTTACGAAGGAAAAAAAATAAATTTCGGAAATATGCTCATAGAAGGAATATGGGTTAATCATCCATGCCATACTTTATCTTACAAAATAACTTCCGCGGGAAAAACCGTAGTCTATTTAACCGACCACGAACCTTATAAAAAAAGACTGCATGAACAACATCCTTCTTTGGAACATTATAATCATAACGCGGATTTGCTTCATGCGAGACTAATAGATTATGTTAGAGGAGCGGATGTTTTGATAATAGAGGGCGAATATACTAAAAGCGAATATTATAACGGGCATGTCGGCTGGGGGCATTCCACTTTGAACGACGCGATTCAAGTGGGGCTCGATGCCGGAGTTCCTTATGTTATCCTTCATCATCATAATCAGGATAGAACAGATTCGCAAATAAAATTAATATATAGCAAATTGCTCGCTTTCTTAAAAAAAGAAAATATAGATTTGCAACTCGCTTTTGCAAAAGAAGGCTCTTATATAAGAATATAATTTTTAATTCTCGAATTATTTGCTTAACCCTAATATTTCAACGCCGTTGTCGGTAATTAAAACGGTATGTTCGAAATGAACGGCTAAAGAATTATCGTCTGTAGAAAGCGTCCAACCGTCATTTTTTATGGAATATTTATTAGAGCCGTTGGTAATCATAAGCTCTAAGGCCAAAACCATATTCGGTTCGAGGATAATATCGTTATTTGTATGATAAAAATTAAAAATATAAGGCGCTTCATGATATTCGTATCCCACGCCATGTCCAGTTAGCGATTTCACTATATTGTATCCGTATTCGCCGACTTTTTTTTCGACATTTTTTCCGTATTCGCTGAGTAACGCTTTTGGTTTTAATTTAAATATTCCGTATTCCAGAGATTCTTTACATGCCAATATTAATCTATAAACTTCTTTGTTAATAGAGCCTAAATTTCCTTTCACGACCATCGTTCTTGCGCAGTCGGCATAATATCCTTTATATTTGACGCCTATATCTATGCATACGGGTTTGCCATGCATGAGTATCTTTTTTTTAGACGGTATCCCATGCGCTATTTCATTTCCAATCGATACGCTTGTAGCAAAACCGTAGCCCGAAACTTCAAAATTAGCAGGATAACCGTTTTGAGATTTGATATATTTTTCAACCTCTTTATCTATTTTAGAGGCTCTTGTCCCCGGCTTACAAAAAGAAAAAGCCAAATCTATAGACTTCTGCGCTATAAAAGCCGCTTTTCTTATGTTTTCTATCGCTTTATCGTCTTTTATGGAAGGTTTAACAATATCTATGGAATCTTTTATAAACATAAATGGTTCTTACTTTCTTTTATTTTAAAGATTTTGGGGTGAATATATAAAGCAATATGACTAAAATTATAGAGCCTAAAATTGCAAACGGCAAATTTATTTTGATATATTCTATTATAGAATTAATTTTCGGAATATAATAAGAACCGAGCAAAGCTCCCGCGGTCGCTATCATAAACATCATTATAAATCCGCCGAATACTTTTATATGAAGTATATAATAAAATATTACACTTACTATTACGCCTATGACTATAAAAGCTAAAACGACTATAATATATTCCATTTTTCTATCGATTAACCTCTCGTTTATTTAAATTTTAATTTGTGGAAAGTCCTATAAAGAACGATTTCAATTCTCCTTCCTCGTTTTGAATCGGAACAAAAATCATATGATAAATATTTTCTCTATCTTCGGTATCGAATTTATCTTTTAAAGAATCGGATGAAAACGGGTCGGATACATAGAGAGTTCTGTTATTGGATAGTATCTTTTTGAACAATCCTTCGCTTTCGTCTATCTTTAATAACTCTTTTGTGGCATCCGATAGGTTTTGAGACTCTCCCGTTCTATAGACTCCGTTTTCGTCTTTATTAAGCGTAGCGCAACGCGTTATATCGAGGTTGGACTCTTCTTTTATCCAATCTAAAATCTCGTTCATACTTTTATTTACAAATTTCTTTCCTCTTATCGATTTTAATATATTCTTCCAATAAGTCGTCATATTCTCGCGAACTTTTTCCTCGGCAGACCTGTAATAATCGTCCGGAATTTTAGGCACTTCTTCGGGATTATATAATTCTTCGTCTTTTAAATCTTCCTTATCGAAAGTATCGTTTTCATCCGCTCTTTTAACTATCTCGCCCTCATAATCGCCGTTTATGGAATCTAAATCTATTTCGTCTCCGAGTAAGAAATCCTTATTAAGAGAAATATTGAAAGCCTCGCTCGAAGAAAAATATTCGTCTTCTTTTCTCATTATTTCTTCTTCGATAATAGAGCCATGACTAATTAAAATATCCTCGTCGTCGTTTATAATATTTTCCATATTCTCTATACTTTCCATAATATCGTCTTCTTTTTCGTCCAATTTTTCCAGCTCTTCCAAATTATTATATAATTCTTCCAAATCTTCTAAACTTTCGTCTATAGAGTTTTCTTTATTAATCGTATCGGGTATATTATTTTCTTCGTTATTATCTTTTTCTTTATTCCCTATTTCGCTATCGTCTGGTATGGATAAATCTAAATTTTCCAAATCGTCTAAATTTAACTTTTCTTCTATTTTCTCTTCTTTATCTTTATTATTATTTGTAATTTTATATTCTTTATCGTTTTTTTCTTCGTTATCTTCGTTAAAAATGTCTTCAAGGTCGAGATTATTTAAATAATTAATATCGTCTTCGGTTAATAATTCTAAAGTTTCTTCGCTATTAACATTTATGCTGTTTATATTATAATCTTCTTCCTCGCCGTATATATCTGTTTGACTTTCCTTAAGTAATTTATTCCTATCGTAGAAAACCGAAATTATTAAAAATATAAAAGAGGAGAATAAAATTAACAATAATATATATTTTAAATATTTTTGCGCAAGAGGGACATTAAGTTCCAATATTCCTATTGAAAAATTTTCTATGCCTCTTACTTTACTTGAATGTAAAAGATATGAAGACTTATCCACGATTATGGTTTTTGAATCGGATTTTTCCATATAGCGAGTCAAAATGTCTCGAGATATGCTGTTTATATCTATAGCGGGATTATAGTAAACGATTCCGTTTGACAGGACTACAAAATTTAAATTATAGGAGGTGTTTTCAAAAATCTTTTTGAATACGCTTGCCACTATATAGCCTATTTTAATTCCTCTATCGTTTGAAATCGATTTAACGAAATAAACTCCGTCATAATCTTTATCGAAAAACACTAAATTATCGGAATTTCTATAGCTGTTTATATTAATATGTTTTGTTTTATCCGGCGAAGAAAAAACGGTTTTACCGTCCGCCAAATATAACGTTATCGTATCGAAAGCGTAAGCCCCGCTTCTGAATATGGAAACTATTTTATCTCTTTCCGATTTATCCGCTCCCTTTATAACGACTCTTTGTAAAAAATCCGCAAAAGGATAACTTTCCAATATTTTATTGATTCTTTTATCGTATTCTCCTGCTATATTAAGGATACTGTTTTGACAAATTAAAAAGCTTCTGTCCAATTTTTTTGTGTCTATATCGAAAGCGTCCTTTTTTAATCCGAATACAAAAGCGATAAATAAAGCTATTATTATGACGTTTAATAAAATGGCTATATATATATAAATGTTATTATTTTTATCAAACATAAAATTCCTAATCACTTCTTAATTATAGTTTTAGCGTCTTCTTCCGCCTTACTTATTATGGAAGCGAGCATTTTATCGAAAGCGGCGAATACATCGTCCGCGCTGTCTTTACTTGAATCTTTATTCAAATTTTCCAATATCTCTTCATCTATTTTTATATTATCCGTTTCGTTAGTATCGCTCTCTTCTTTTTCGTTAATTGACTCTTCGGAATATTCTTCTTCTTGATACGAAATATTAAATTCTTCATTATTATCCACATTATCTGTTTCTTCCAATATAATATCCTCCGTAACGCTTTCTTCAATTATCTCTTTAATCTCCTTATCTACATTAATATTTTCTTCTATTTTATCTTCGTCAATTTTAATATCGTTAATATCTTCACTTATTTCACTCGGTTCGCTTTCTTGGATGAGATTGATATTATTGATAAGGTTGATATTATTAAAATTATCTTCCATATTTTCGTTTTGGATTAAAATTTCAATATTATTTTCTTCTTTTTTGCTATCTATCGTTTCTTCGGCTACTATTTTATCTTCTATATCGTTTATATTATTGTTTTCTGTTTTTTCTTCGTTTTCAAAATCTTTTTTATTAATTTCATTTTTTATATTTGAAACTATGTTTAATATTCCTTTTTTAATGTTGAATTTTTCTTTTTTATTAAGCTCTTTATATTCTTTGGGTATTTTATAATATACTTTTTCAACGATAGGAGGCATATCCTCTATGGCGCTTGATTTTGGCAACTCGGGGTTTATTATATTTTCGTCCATATAGTCGAGCAATTCTCCCTCTTCATTTTGAGTATTTTGAAGACTCTTAATATAATCCCTATCGCTTTTTACTTGCATAAGATATTTGAAGAAATGGACTATACCGTTTAATATCAATTGAAATAATAATATTAAAAGCGCCGTTAAAGCCAAAACTATAAGCTCAAAATAATTAGGATATTCTTTGCCTATCATAGAAACGGAAAGCGAATCGTTTACTATAAAACTTGGCTGTTTTTTATAATATGCGAATCTATTTATAACGCTTGAAACTTTTTCTATAGTATTGTCTCCTATCGACTCCCTCACATTATAAATTAAATTTCTCGAATCGCTTACATATAATCTCTTATCGGCAATTTGATAATACATAGCGATATCCGAAACATAAGAATAATCGTTTCTTGTCGCCACTATCATCTCCCCGAAGCTATTTTTTATATATTCCATTATATAGAAAGTATTTTCGTTTGTCGCATTTAAAACCAAAGAACCTTTTTTTATTATCTCTTTAATTAAATTATCGTTGAGTTCGAGCGGCCATGATTTATTTTTAGCCAAATATAGATTAAGACGCATTTTGCCATCCGTTCCAAAAACCGTCATTCCTCTTAAATAGGGGTTTTCAACCGTCATTTTATAATAATCGTTTTTATATCTCTCAAGTTCGTTTTGCGAATAGTTTTTATTAGGATTATAGTTTTTTACAATATCCGCCGTTTGATACATACTATAGCCGACATAATCTGAAATAGACCGACTTATTAAATTAACTTGATACTCCGATACGGTATTTCTCTTTACATTTAGATTAACCGCCGCTTTATCCATCATTCGTGTCATCATATCTATATAATCGTTTATAAAAACGGATATTTTATTATTTGAAGGCAATATTGTGTCGCTTGCGGCTCTTGCGAACATTGCCGCTATAAAAATTATAAGAAAAGATATTGTCAAACTTAAAAGAGTTTTTATTATTTTCCGCTTTTTATCGTTATTCATAAATAGTCGCCTCTGCTAAAGTATAAAAAACTATTATAGTAATTTATCGGTATAAAAAATATTTTACTTGAAAAGTTTTATAATAAATAACGGCCGCCGCAAAGGATAGCCGTTATAAAATTTTTAACTTAATTCCTCGCTTTTTACTAAAATCTATGAAAATATAACAACAAGAGATTCGCCATAGGCGTCCCTACGGGAGACCCCTTGTGTTAACAATTCATGAAAAAGCATGCAAGGGGCTTCAGCCCCTTGTTATAATGTCTGTCATTGCGAGGGCAACGTCCGAAGCAATCCACTATTAATAAAACTAATGCAAGATGGTTCAACCCCTTGTTGTTATAAATGCAGATATGGAACTACCTTTTCGATAGTTCCATATCTATAAAATTAATTTATTAGAAAAATATTGATATTCTAAAAATACCAAGTTATTCCCGTAGAAGCGTTAAATATAAGCGAAGTCGTTCCCGAAGTATTGGCAAGCTCGCCCGCAACAGTAGCGCCTCCAGTTTGAATTTCGGTATACCATTCTAATCGAGGTCTCGGACGAATATATAACTCGCCATAAACGACATAACCGAAAGTTAAGAAAGGCGCTTTTCTTCTGTCATTTTCCGTCAGATTTTCTAAACCTTGCATAGCCTGACTAAAAGAATATATTCTTTTGGCGTTTACTATAGTTAGAGATAAAGCGGGTTCAACATAAAGCTCTATAGTTCCGCTTTCAGACACAGTCCTAAAACCTACAGGCAAAGCTATTCCTATTCTATAAGGCTCTTCCGCATAGTAAGTATTAGGTATGCTCGCTATATAACCGCCTCTTAACTCTCCTCTGGTATTCACATCGGCATTGGCGCCACTGCTTCCATAACTGCCTTCCGTTATAGCTCCATTCACAGGCGTAAAACCTTTAGCCGTAATAAAGTAATTATCCACAATATTGTAGTTTCTCGTAATGTTCTTAAACTTCGTAGCCAAAGCCATATCGAATTGGAATCTTATTATCGGCGTAATCTTATAGTAAGAGAAGTCATAATTGAAATAAGCTCTCGCCTGAAAACCTACGGATTGTTGGGTAAAATTGGTGGAAGGAGAACTAATCTCTTTTATAGTCGAGTTTCCATAATTGAGGTAAAATCTCAAATGGGAAAAGTATTCCATATTGAAATAATATCTCGCCTCTATGCCAGTCGATATTACCATAGTTCCCTTTAAGCTGTCGGCTCTATTATAATAGGACCTCTGTCCAACGCCTACAGAAACGGGAATATTTATTCTGAAGGTATCTTCTAAAGCCGTTAGGGTTATTATCGGAGTATGAACCATATAGGTTGCATCCTTCCATTTGAATTCATAACCAAAGCCTATTCCGAATAAATCGCTGTCATAACCTATAGCTCCCAATACGGCTGGAACGAATTGATATAATCCCTTCTTAGCGTTATTTAAAGCGTCAAAATCGTTTACATTATGAACTATTATACCCGAAAGAGAATTAGCTCCCGTTAATCCTATAGCCGCTCTTACATTTTCGTTTCCAAATACCGCGCCCACTCTATCCGTTCTAACTCTCAATTGATTGGATTGCACGAGCAAATCTATCATAGCGTCCGAAGAATAATATCCAAAAACACTTGTAGAGAGTATTAATAAAAGTAGTATTATTTTTTTCATTTTAGTCGCCTTTTTTAATTTTTATTTTATCTTTATGTCATCGCCTCACGGCAAATGACTGTAATTTTCTTATTCTTTTTTTAGTTTTTAATTTATTTATACCAACTGGTTTTATAAACTTCTCCCGTTATTGCTTTCATGTTATATCTTCTGAATACTATATCGTAAGTCCCACCGTTTTTAGAAGCTTCTTCTGCAAGAGTAACGATAGTTCCATCTCCGCAAACATCCAAAGACGAATAACATGCACCTCCGCTATTGCGAGCTAATATCTCTTTTGCTTCCGTCCAAGAATTATCTGTTCTTCCTTCCGTTGTGCTTAAAAATAATTTCAAGCCATGTCTTCCGTAAGGTCCAGCTTGTATATGAAGCATTCTGTTTTTATCTTGCTCTCTTTCTCTTGTCCATACAACTCCTTCGGCATCTACCCCTCCGCATCTAATAAGAGTCCAAGCCGATAATGCATTGGGCCAAGAGCATTTACCATTAACGGGAGCATCGGTAGATACCGCATACATACGAGGGTCATTTTTAGTCGGTGTTGACATGCCATTTCTGACGCTCATTAATAATTTTCCATCGTTCAATTCGGCTATAACTTTAGGCTCGTTCCAATTTCCGTTACCTCCAGTAGAATCTATCCGATTATCCGCGCAATCCCAAGTTTGTCCTTTATCCCTTGAGTATATGTAAAGACCATAAAGAGCGTTTTTGGCAGTTGCTCCTATCATAGCGGCAGCAAAAGTTCCGTCTTTTAAAGTTAAACCTCTTCCAGATGGCGCAAACGCTTTAGGCGCTCCAAATTTAGTTTTAATCTTTTTTATTAAGCTTTCACCAACATCTACCCAAGAACTCCATGTTTCGCCATTATCCGTGCTTACAGACCTAACCATTCTTGAAGGTGTAGAATCAGTCGCATTACCAAAACCGCCGCCTGCAACAGCCATACATACTAAATCTCCATCATTGGCTTTAAATACGAGAGGGTCTCCTTTACTTAGGGCTTTACTCCTATCAGAACTAGTAGACTTATTTCCCAAAATTTTCTCAGCGCTCCAATTATTTCCTCCGTCTTTACTAACTTTATAAACTACATCTATTAATCCTGTAGTTACTCCAATATCTCCTCCATGATTGTATCTATTGTCTGCAATAGCTATAATATTTCCGTTGTCTGCCACTATTATTGCTGGTATTCTATAATGTTGGACAGCTCCTCCGCTATTCTTCGTATCAAATAATATAGTTGGTCCCATAGAAAAATCTTGTTGTTGTTGCTGTTCGGTTAAATACCAAGCAGGGAAAACTTTACCATATTCGTTGGTTATAGTTCCTCCGCCACCAGAACCGCCTCCACTGCCTCCGTCAGAGCCGCCGCCAGTTCCTTCATCCCCCAAAGGACTTGAGCATGATAAAGCTAATATCATGCTTGCTAAAATTAAAAATAATTTTGTTGTTTTTTGAGACATAATCTCCTCCATAAAATTAATTTTTTTATAAAAAGCGTTTAAAGACAAAACGCCAATTACCGAATTAAGAAATTTGGAAATATAAAAATTTTGAAAAA
>CAKVCG010000037.1 GCA_934725525.1 uncultured Brachyspira sp.
GAGATAAATATCAACTCCTTAATTTTATCGACTGTAGATTTTTTGAAATACGAAATTGAAAATAATAATATAAATATAGAAATAAAATTCGACAGAGACAATTTGATAATGCGAATTGACGAAAGATATATAAAACAATCTTTAATAAATATTATTCAAAACGCCATCGATTCTATTTTGGAAAAAAACGAAAAAAATTATAAGAAAGAAATTCAAATAAAATTAAAAACAGTCGACAATTTTGCATTGATAATTATAGAAGATAACGGAATGGGAATTAAAGAAGAATTATTGCCGAAAATTTTTGAGCCTTATTTTACTACAAAAAGGCATGGCACGGGACTCGGGCTTACAAATGTCGCCCGAATAATCGAAGCTCATAACGGAAATATAAATATAGAAAGCGAATACAAAAAAGGAACTAAAGTTATAATCAAACTTCCTTTAATGCAAGAAAATCAAAAATTTTTAAAAACGGATTTATTATATGGCTAAAATACTGATAATAGACGATGAAAAAAATATAAGAGACGGAATAAAAAAATCTTTGGAATACGAAGGTTATGAAGTTGCAACCGCGGAAAATGGAGATAAAGGAATCGATATAGTTTATAAAGGCGGAATAGATTTGGTTATTACCGATTTGAAAATGCCCGAAAAAACTGGAGAAGAATTTTTAAAAGATGTTTTGGAATTCGACAAACATATTCCAGTGATAATTTTAACGGGACATGGAAATGTGGAAACCGCCGTTGATATGATGAGACTCGGCGCTTACGATTTTATGACAAAACCTTTCAATTTGGATAAAATGCTTTTGATAATAGCGCGAGCTTTGGAAAGCAAAAATATAAAGAAAACGAACGAAACTCTTGAGAAGCGAGTCGATTATCATGAAAGTTTTTACGGAATGATAGGACATAGCTCAAAAATGTTAAAAGTTTACGAAGCGATAAAACAAGTGGCAAGAACTAAAGCAACGGTTTTAATAGAAGGCGAAAGCGGAACGGGTAAAGAACTTGTCGCAAACGCGATTCATCAAATTTCCGACAGAGCGAAACAACCTTATATAACTGTAAATTGCGCAGCGCTTTCCGAAGGCGTTTTGGAGAGCGAATTATTTGGACATGAAAAAGGCGCTTTCACGGGAGCTATTGATAAAAAAATCGGGAGATTCGAGGCGGCAAATAAAGGCACAATTTTTTTGGACGAAATCGGAGATATTAATCAAACCGTTCAAGTTAAACTTTTAAGAGTTTTGGAAGAGAGAGTTATAGAACATGTAGGCTCGAATACTCCAATAAATGTCGATATAAGAGTAATAGCGGCGACAAATAAAAAATTATCGGAAGAAATCAAAACGGGAAAATTCAGAGAAGATTTATATTATAGATTGAATGTTATAAAAATTGAAATGCCTCCTTTGAGAGAGAGACGAGAAGATATTCCGCTTCTTATAGATAATTTTATCAAAGAATTTTCGGCGGTTCATTCTATAGAAATTAAATCAGTTGATAAAAAAGTTTATAAAATATTGTCGTCTCTTCAATGGGAAGGAAATGTGCGCGAGTTGAGAAATATGATAGAGACAATGGTAGTAATGTCGCTCGATGGAAAAATAGAAGAAAGCAATATTCCAGATTGGGCTTTGAAATCGGATAAAGAAATTTTTTCGGTGGATAAAGATTTAACTTTGGAAGAGCTTGAAAAAAAATATATAAATTATTTGTTAAGCCGAAACAATTTTAATAAGGCTCAAGTTTCAAAAATTCTTGGAATAGAGAGAGCCACGCTTTATAGAAAATTAAAAGATTATAACGACTAAATTTTTTATTATTGCTATATTTTTACTTCACTATTGTCATAATCAAATCGCCGACTTCGACATCTCTCGGTTCGGTTTTGATGCATTCTTTTAATTCCGTAAAATTTGAAATAATTATAGGCGATGTTATATCGTATTCTTTTTCTACTTCCTCTTTTTCAAATTCAATTAACAAAGTTCCAGCTTTTACTTTGTAGCCTTCTTTGACATGCGATTTAAAATATTTTCCTTGCAATTTAACCGTATCCATTCCGATATGTATAAGAATTTCAACTCCTTTAGTTTCCAAACCTATAGCATGATTTGTGTCTATCATCGTTATAACTTCTCCGTCTATTGGAGAGAAAACTTTTCCGTCAACTGGAATTATAGCCATACCGTCTCCCAAAGCTTTGCTTGAAAACGCTTCGTCTTTCACTTCAGTTATGTCGATTAATTTACCTTTTATAGGACTTTTTATTTCAATTTTTTTAGAGAATAATCCCATTGAGTAACTCCGTTTATTTACTTGAAAATAATTTTAACATAAAAAATATTAATGTAAAGCGATATATTAAAAAAACTATCGGGTTAATTATAGTTTATAAAAATATGAGAATGAAGCCTACCATCATTTCCTCTATACACATTCATATTCAAAGGGTCTACTTCCCAAACTCTGTCTACTACAAAATTATAATAATAATTTCCAGATTCGGCTCTTAAAGTTATAGTCCATAAATTATTAGAATAAATCATAGGGTATCTTAAACTGTCGAAACCCAATTTGTCTGAAGTAAACATAACTTCTTTTGCCGTCCCGTTGCTATAGAAAAAAGTCACCGTTCTGTCAGAATTATAAACTGGATTTTTATCGTAAAATCCTATATCGTTATCCAAAATAAAATAGCTTACCTCTTGATTATTATCATCATATTCCGTATTTGAGTTTAAAGGGTCGTTAATCCAAACTCCGTTGACTCTATATCTATAACTATATTTTCCCGCTTTTAACGGGACTTGCCATAAATAATAAAAAATTCCGTAAGAGTTTTTTATTAAAGGAATACTGTCTTCCCAATAATTGAAATCACCCGAAACTTCAACCGAATCGTAATTTTCCGCAAAAGTAAATAAAACGCCTCCTTCAACCGCTCTCGGAGGCATAACATCCTGTATATTATAATATTTTAGAATTTCCATTCTTTTTATTCTTTCGTCGTATTGTTCTACCGTCTCTATGTTTTTATCTCCACAAGATACGATAAATATAAATATTAAAAATAGGATTATTCTTTTCATTAATTAGCCTTTGATATTTAATTTAATATTAGAGTTTCCCGAACTTTCTTTATTATTGCCGTTATTATTTGAATCAATATTTTCTTTAGCGACTTTTTCTTCTGCAACTTCCCAAGCGCTTTTCAATTCTTTAAGATATTTTATAACTTCCAATACCGGAGGTTTAGTCTTTGAAACATTGCCTTCCGTTAATTTTTGATTCATATATGTATAAATTGACGCCAGTCTATTGGCTATTTCGCCCGCTTCGTAATTTAGAGAGGATAAAAGCTCGTATATTATCTCCTGCGCCTTGACGATATTGTTATGAACCTGCTCCGTTCCATGTTTTTTATCCATAGATTTGCAAGCTTCTTCCAAAAATTTTATAGCTCCATCATAAAGCATAACCACGAGCCGATTTTGAGACGCCGTATTTATTTCAACTTGTTTATATTTTTGATAACCGTCGGTAATAGCCAATGAATTCCCCCAAATATTTATTAATTTTCTTTATTATCGGAAAATACCAAAAACCATAAAATATTTTTTAATATAACTTAATGATATATATTCCAATAAAAAAGTCAATAATTCTTTATTTTTTATATAATTATTGTATAATTATATAAAAAATTAGACTTATAAATTTATGGAAGAAAAATGAAAGCGATAATAATAGTTCCGACTTATAACGAAAGCGACAATATAGAAAAAATGATAAATACGGTTTTGAAACTTCCCGAATATATAGAAATTTTGGTAGTCGACGATAACAGCCCAGACGGGACGGCAAATATAGTCGAAAAATATCTTAACAATGACAGAGTTCATTTGCTAAAAAGAGAAAATAAAGAAGGTTTGGGACCTGCTTATATTGCTGGCTTCAAACATTCCTTTTTATACAATCCCGATTATGTCATAGAAATGGACGCCGATTTTTCGCATGACCCAAATTTTGTAATAAAATTTATCGAAAGAATGGAAAACGAAAAATTGGATTTAGTAATTGGCTCAAGATATTGCAACGGAATAAGCGTAGTCAACTGGCCACTCAGAAGATTATTTTTATCGTATTACGGAAACCGATACGCTTCGTTTGTTTTAGGCTCGAAAATAATGGATATAACGGGAGGGTTCAAATCCTTCAGAGTTTCCGTCCTTAAAAATATGAATTTCGACAATATACTTTCGGCGGGTTATTCTTTTCAAATCGAAATGAATTATTCTTTTGAAAGTAACGGTTATAAAGTGGCGGAAGAGCCGATTATATTTTACGAAAGAAGAAGCGGACAATCGAAAATGTCAAAAAATATAATAGTCGAAGCTTTATTTAGAGTTTTAAGATTAAAATTCAGAAACAAGAAAAATTATTTTAAGACTTCAGATTGATTATTCTTTTTCTTCTATTTTTGCGCCAATGCTTCTAAACTGTTCGATAAAATTAAAAGAAGATTTATTTATCGACTGCGCATCGTCAATGATAATATCGTTTTCGCAAATTATCGAGGCAACGCAAAGAGCCATCGCTATTCTATGGTCATTATGAGAAGAAGTTTTTCCGCCTTTTAATTTTTTCACTCCTTCAATAAATATTTCGTCTTCGGTTGATGTAATTTTCGCTCCAATTTTATTGAAACTGTCTTTCAAATCGTTTATTCTGTCGCTTTCTTTATATCGAAGTCTTTTTGCATTATATAATTTTGTAGTTCCTTTTGCCGTGCAAGCGAGAGCGACTATTATCGGAGCCAAATCTGGAATATTCAAAATGTCTATATCCAAAGCGTTTAGTTGCGAAGATTTTTTACTCGTTATAGAACCGTCCTCGTTATATATAATCGAAGCGCCCATAAATTTTAAAATATTAAGTATTTCTTTATCGCCTTGAATCGAATATTTATTTAATCCGTATAATGTAGTCTCGCCTCCCAAAGCTCCCGCCGCCGCAAAAAACGCAGCATGCGACCAATCGGCTTCGATTTCGTAATTAATCGGAGAATATTTTTGAGAGCCGAAAACTTCTATAATATTATTGTCCGCTTGTTTCGAGGTTTCTATTTTTGCCGACTTCAAAGTTTTCAAAGTCATCATAACATAAGGGGCGGATTCCAATTCTCCTTCGATTATTATTTTTGAATTGCCTTCTAATAAAGGAAGAGCAAATAATAATCCGCTTATAAATTGACTGCTTATATTTCCTTCGACATTAAAATCTCCGCTTTTTAATTTTCCTTTTATTGTTAAACTATCTTTTTTTAAATCGAAAGTTAAACCTTGATTAAGCCATATTTTTTTATATATATCAAGAGGACGAGAAAATAATTTTTTACTGCCTATAAATTTAGCGTTAATTCCTAAAGCGGAAACTACGGGAATTAATAACCTCAAACTGCTTCCCGATTCTTTTACATCAATCGTAATATTGTTTATATTTTTATCTTTTGGAATAACTTTCAAACAATCTTCTTCTAATTGAAAATCGGCAAAATTTGAAATCGCATCTTTTGTGGCGATAATATCTATTCCTACATTTTCCATCCAAGGTTTCAATATGCTTTCGCCTTCCGCTAAAAAAGAAGTTATCAAAGCCCTATGAGCGTCACTTTTGCTTATTTGAATATATAAAGAACCGAAAATTTCGCTCGGTTTAATCGTTAAAATCATAAAAATTATTCTCCCAAACTATTTTTTATTTCATTATTATTTTAATATCGAATCGACAAAATTTCCAATATCGAATTCTTTGAAATCTTCGACTTTCTCTCCGTATCCGCCGTAAAATATTGGAAGCGACAAATAATGCGCTACGCTTATCGCAACTCCGCCTTTTGCCGAACTATCCATTTTTGAAACTATAGCTCCATCGATATTTAAAGAATTAGCGAATACTTTTGCCTGCTCGATTCCGTTATGTCCGACGTTAGCGTCAAGAACCAATATTGGAATAAAATTAAACTCCGAAAATCTTTCTGTCGCTATTTTTTTCATTTTTTCAAGTTGTCTGATTAAATTATCCTGATTATGAAATCGTCCAGCCGTGTCGACAATGACTATATCGGCGTTTACCGATTTTGCCTTATCCAAAGCGGAAAATAAAACGCTCGCGGGGTCGCCCGCCTGCTGTCCTTTCACTATCAAAACCGACAGACGATTCGCCCATTCTTCGAGTTGTTCTATTGCGGCGGCTCTGAATGTGTCGGAAGCGGCGAGTATAATATTATGTTCGCTTTTTAAGATATTCGCTAATTTCGCGATTGTCGTTGTTTTTCCTACTCCGTTTACTCCGACTATAAACAAAATATTTTTATCTTTAAGTTCCATTTTTTTTGGAATAAATTTCGATATTAAAATTTCTCTCAAATATTTTTTTGCCTCCGCTGGCTCTTTAATCGAATTCTCTTCGATAGCTTCTCTCAATTTTGAAATTATATCTTTTGTGGTTTCGACTCCAGCGTCAGCGATTATCAATGTGTTTTCCAGATTGGCAAAAAATTCATCGTTGATAGCCGAAGTATTGAATAATGACGAAAGCGAAAATTTATTTTTAGAAACCGCTCCAGTTAATGAAACTCTATTTTTATTTTTTTTACTTAAAACTATAAATAAAATCAAAGCAATCGCTATAATTATTAAAATTACGGCAATCATTATATTTAAATTTGGCATTAATTATATTCTCCGTAAACTTATGAAATTTATAAAATATTATATAAACTATAAATATTTTTTCAAGTTTATTTATATATGAATTTTTAACAATATAAAATTTATAAATCAATAAAGAAAAATTAACCTATGGTAACCTCTCCAGTAGGCAAATCTATCAAACCGTATCTGCTTCTGTCTATCGAACCGACACTCATAAATAGAGTCAAATACCCTACCCTGCCGATAAACATTAAAATCATAACTATTATTTTACTCCATATTGAAAGCGAAGGAGTTATTCCAAGTGAAAGCCCCGTAGTCGATAGAGCCGAAACCGCCTCAAACAAAACGGGCATCATAGTTTTATGTCCGTCTAAATAGAATATCAGAAGAGCCGAAAACGAAGATATAGCCATCGCAAGAGTAAATATTGCGACGGATTTATTAACAGCCGATTCTTTTATCTTCCGCCCTCTAACCACTATAAAAGGTCTATTCGTTATTGCCGTTATAATCGAAGCGACAAATACGAATAATGTCGTAGTTTTTACTCCGCCTCCCGTTCCGCTCGGAGATGCGCCGACAAACATAAGAAATATTACCGTTCCTATTGTGACGCTATTCATAGAATTATAATCCATAGTTTCATACCCGCCCGTTCTTGGACTTATACTTTGAAAAGCAGAAATCAATATTTTTTCTCTTAACGATAAACCGTTTAAAGCTCCGTTATATTCGTTAAATAATATGAATAAAAATCCAAATAAAAGCAAAATGAAAGTGGTGAATAAAACAATAGAAGTTTGAGTGTCTATTATATATTTTTTTCTCATTATTTTATTTTTAATCGCAAAAAATACTGTTAAAAGAACGGGATAACCGATTCCTCCAAGTATTATAAGCAAGCCTATTGTGGTCGTAATAGTTATATTATTTGAAAATCTATGCATACTATTTTCATAAAGCGAAAAACCCGCGCTACAAAAAGAACTTATAGAATGAAACAACGAAGAAAATATTTTTTCTCCAAGTTTTGCATAAGAATCATTCTTAAAAACCGTGAATAACGAAATCGCTCCCGCAAATTCTATTATGAAAGTCGCTAAAAAAATCACTTTAATTGTCGACCTTATGATATTTTTATTTTGTGTGTTAAACATTTCCAAAGTTCTTATTCTATCTTGCACGCTTCCCTTACTAACGGAAAATAAAAGGACAATCGCCGAAATCGACATAATACCGAGGCCGCCTATTTGAATCAATATTATAAGGACAATTCTTCCAAAAAGCGTAAGTTCCTTTGAAATATCAATAACGGTAAGCCCTGTGACACAAACTGCGCTTGTAGCGGTAAATAAAGCGTCAATGAAATGAATATTTCCTTTAACAGTGCTTAAAGGCAAATATAAAAGCAAACTTCCTAAAGTTATTACGAAAACGAAAGAAGCGATAATTAATTGGTATAGAGTAAATTTTGAATATGACAATCTGAGCCAATTTATAACTATAATCAAAAAGAATAAAATCGAACCGACTATAACCCAAATTATTCTGGTAGAATCAATATCGTAATATTTTTTGCTGAAAAAATTAACGAGCAATAATCCTAAAATCTGAATAATCGGCACTATTATATATAATCTTCTTGGCGCAATCCTTATTTGGTCTAAAAGTATAAATATAAAACAAATCGTTATTATGTTTATTATTTTTTCGTAATTCGCTATATAAAAATTATAAGTCTCGATTCTTCTTATCTGCATAAGCAAAACGAATATTGCAAAAATAGAACCCGTTATTGCCAAAAGATTCGACAATCTTCTTAATAATTCGTCTATGGCATGAATTATATTTTTATTGGAATATTTATTTTTTATAATATCTTTACTTTTAATATTTTTCATAGAATATATTTTAACATATTTTTAATTATTTTAATAGAAATAAAACGTCATATCAATAGTGGACAGCTTAGTATTGAAAATGCTCGCAATGATAAATGATAATAATAAAATATTTGTCATTTATGCTTTTATAACATATAATCAAAAAATTAATATTTTGGAGGCGAAAATGAAAACCGATATACAAATAGCTCAAGAATGCAAATTAAAAAGAATCGAAGAGATAGCGAAAAAATTAAACTTAAAAGACGAAGATTATGAAGTCTACGGAAAATATAAAGCTAAAATTGAATTGTCGCTTTTAGACAAATTAAAAAATAAAAAAGACGGAAAACTTATTTTAGTGACGGCAATAACTCCTACCCCAGCAGGAGAAGGAAAATCAACTGTTACAATCGGATTAACTCAAGGCTTAAATAAAATCGGAAAAAAGACAATCGCCGCTTTAAGAGAGCCTTCGCTCGGTCCAGTATTTGGAATTAAAGGAGGAGCTTGCGGAGGCGGATATTCTCAAATAGTTCCTATGGAAGATATTAATTTGCATTTCAATGGAGATTTTCATGCAATCGGGAGCGCTCATAATCTTATAGCCGCTTGCATAGACAATCATATAAAACAAGGAAATAAATTAAATATCGATATTAATAAAATTGTTTTCAAAAGAGCGGTTGACATGAACGACAGAGCTTTAAGAAATATAATAATCGGACTTGGCGGAAGTCAAAATGGAATTCCGAGAGAATCTTCTTTTCAAATTACGGTTTCATCCGAAATAATGGCTATATTATGTTTGTCGACTTCGTTAATGGATTTGAAAAAAAGAATTGGAAATATAATTTTCGCTTACGATAAAAACGACAATCCATTAAAAGTAAAAGATTTAAAAATTGAGGGTTCGGCTGCGGTTTTGCTTAAAGATGCGATAAAACCTAATTTAGTTCAAACTCTTGAAAATACTCCCGCTATAGTTCATGGCGGTCCTTTTGCAAATATAGCGCATGGATGCAATTCAATCTTGGCTACAAAAATGGCTTTGAAACTTGCAGATTATACGATAACCGAAGCGGGATTTGCTGCAGATTTGGGAGCGGAAAAATTTTTAGATATAAAATGCAGATTGGCAAAATTAAATCCTAATTGTATAGTTTTAGTCGCAACAATAAGAGCTTTAAAACATCATGGCGAAGCAAAAGAACTTTCAAAAGAAAACTTAAAAGCTTTAAGCAAAGGTTTTGAAAATTTAGATAAACATATAGAAAATATGCAAAAATATAATATTCCGATTATTGTCGCTATAAATAAATTTTCTTCCGACACAGAAAAAGAAATAAATCTTATAAAAGAACATTGCAAAAATTTAAATGTAGATATAGCTTTATGCGAAGCTTGGGAACATGGAGGAAACGGCGCTAAAGAATTGGCTAAAAAAGTCGTAAAAATTATAGAAACAAAAAAATCAAATTACAAACATTTATATAAATTAAATTTGCCCATAAAAGAAAAAATTGAAATTATATGCAAAGAAATATACGGAGCGGGAAAAATAACATTCTCTGAAAAAGCTTCAAAAATGATAAAAAAAATAGAAAATATCGGATACGGAAATTTGCCGATTTGTATGTCTAAAACTCAAAAATCAATTTCGGATAATCCTTCATTACTCGGAGCGCCAAAAAATTATACTTTAAATATTGACGAAATAAAACTTGCTTCTGGCGCGGGTTTCATAATCGCAATGGCGGGCGGAATAATTGATATGCCGGGACTTCCTAAAATTCCTGTCGCTTGCAATATCGATATAAATAAAAACGGAAAGATAATAGGATTATTCTAAATATAAAAATACTTCATTGCATCTTTAATTAAGAGTCAAATGAGGCAAAACATATTTTCTTCTATAAATCTACTTGACATTTTTATATTTAAATATAGAATAGATGGCAAATCTTTTTAATAAAAAATATTTAAGGAGTTATTAGAATGCCAAATATTAGCGAGATTTTTAGAATTATTTTTTCACAAACAAATTTTCAAAGCGCTATAGCGTCTTCTATACTTATTATACTGCTTGGTTTCGCTTTAGGTAAAATGAAAATATTTCCAGATACTTTAGCGAAGGGGCTTACAAATGTTCTTTTAAATGTGGCTCTTCCGGCATTAGCTTTTACAGCTTTCATGACGGATATTAATAAGCAGAGTCTTCATCAAGGATTAAATCTTTTGATATGGGGATTTATAATGTATATTCTTCTAATTTTTGTATGTGAACTTTTATATTTAAAATATAAAGGAGATACAAAAATAGCTTTGGTAGTATGCACTATATTTGGTTCAACTACATTTTTTGGAATACCTATTATAAGCGCATTATACGGTTCGGAAGGAGTTATATACGCCAATGTATTTAATATTTCATATAGAGTATTTTTATATTCTTACGCCCTAATAAGAATGAGTGGAATGAAATTTGAAACGAGTAATTTAAAAACAATATTTTTAAATCCGATTATTATAGCTACTTTTTTAGGATTATTTATATGGATATTTCAAGATTATATACCGCATGTTAGTGTAAAAAGTGGAGATAAAATTATAGAAGTGGCTTTTCTAAGGATAGATAAAACTATACCATGGCTATTTGCCGCTATGAGACAGCTTTCTGGGTTGACATCTCCTTTAGCATGGCTCGCTATAGGAATAACTTTATCTCAAATATCTGCAAGAGAGGCGGCTTCGTCAAAAGACGCTTGGTATTATTCCGTTAATAAAGTTATAATCCTCCCGTTAATTAATTTTGTAATATTATTAATATTGACCTCAATGCATATAATGAATTTATCTTATGTCGGTTTATCGGTAGTTATTATAATGATGGCTACTCCTACCGCGACGGTTGCGGCGGCATACGCAATAAAATATGACAGAGCGGCAGTAGTGGCTTCAAATAGCTCTCTTTTGTCGACAATATTTAGCGTAATATTAATACCTATATGGATTATAATACTTGAGATATTTAAAACTTTAAATATTTTTAGTTAAATAAATTTTAATACTATATTAAATTTATAAAGGAGTATATTAATGTCTATTAAATTAGTAAGTTATGGCGTTCGTAAAGTTGAGGAAGAAATATTTAATAATTCTAATACTTTCGGATATGAAGTAAAATTAGTTAAAGAGCTTCTAACAGACGATAATGTTAACCTATGCGAAGGAGCGGATGGCGTTATATTGAGAGGAAACTGTAAGTCGGATAAGAATAATCTTGAAAAAATGAAAAATATGGGTATAAAGTATGTATTAACTCGAACGGTAGGATTTGACCATATAGATTTAAATGCCGTTAAGGATTTAGGTTTTGAACTTTGCGCAAGAGTTCCTGCATATTCTCCTAATGCCGTGGCCGAACTTGCCGTATCTTTAGCCGTAGGATTAAGACGTAAAACTTTTCAAATGGCTGCTAAAACTTCCGTTAATAACTTTATTGCAAGTGACGATTTTTTTGCAAACGAGATACGTTTATCTACGGTAGGAATTGTAGGCACAGGAAGAATAGGACTCGTATCCATTAAATCATTTTTAGGTATGGGAGCTAAAGTTCTCGGTTGCGACCCTTACGCTTCTCCAGCTGCAAAAGAACTTGTGGATATAGTCGATATAGATACCATAGCTCAGGAATGCGATATAATATTATTGCATGCCCAATATATAAAAGAATCAAACCATCATCTCATAAATAAAGAGCTTATATCTAAAATGAAAAAAGGAGTGGTTATAGTTAATGCGGCAAGAGGACAACTTATAGATACAAAAGCCTTATTAGATGGAATAGAATCGGGCAAGATAGAAGGATGCGGCTTAGATGTCATAGAGGGAGAAAGTTCGTTTTTCTTTAAAAACC
Organism: uncultured Brachyspira sp.; assembly: GCA_934725525.1. Lineage (GTDB taxonomy): Bacteria > Spirochaetota > Brachyspiria > Brachyspirales > Brachyspiraceae > Brachyspira. The sequence goes on from CAKVCG010000037.1 coordinate 12,539, forward strand.
TTGAAGGTAAAGAAATTCCAGATACTATCGCTCAAAAACTGGCAAGCTACTATCCAAGAGTTATAATAACTCCCCATTTGGGTTCGTTTACGGACGAAGCCGTTAGAAATATGGTTGAAATAACTTATAAAAATTTAGATGAATATTTAAAAACCGGAAAATGCGGTAATACTATAATATGATTTAATTTCTTAATTTTATTTAAATTTGATATTTTCAATCTATCAAAAGAAGATTTAATAATTTTAAAATGGGAACTTTTTTGAATTATACTCGTCTAATATCCTATAATAAAACAATAGGAGATAAAAATGTTTAAAAAATTTTTAACCACAATTATTTTAAGTATGTTAGTAGTATCAAGCGTATTTGCTCAACCGCCAACTCCTCAAACGGAAAACGGTTATGCGCCAATGCCTCCGACTCATAGACATAGAAAAATGCCTCGCGGCGATATTTACGGATTATGCAGAATGGCAGGAATAAATTTAACCGAAGAACAAATAAACGAGATTAATAAAATCGACTACGATTATGAAACTAAAATAAGAGAAGCGGAATACAGAAAAAGAGGCGTAGATTATAAATTTGAATATGAAAGAGAAAAAGCGGATATAAATCTAAAGACAATAAAGGATTTAATTAATCAAAGAAAAGATATTGAAAAAGAAATTGACTATTTAAGAATAGAAAGAGAAGTTTCAATATTGAATGTTTTGACGCCAGAACAGAAAGAGCAATTAAGCTACAGACGATACAGATAAAATTCTTACTTGTGAGTTAATTTGATTTGGGAGAGACTCTAATTTGAAGTCTCTCTTTTATTTTATTAAAAAATAATACTTTTAATTTAATCGCATTTAATATATAATCAATTTATATAAATTCTAATAAATAAAAAACGGAGATAATTATGTTAAACGAATTCAAAAAGTTTATTATGAGAGGAAATATACTCGATATGTCTGTCGGTATTATTATAGGAGCGGCGTTTAGCAAAATAGCAGATTCGTTGGTTAAT
>CAKVCG010000038.1 GCA_934725525.1 uncultured Brachyspira sp.
TTGCTTTAATTATATCAAAAGTAATTTAATATATCAAGTAAATAAATTAAATCTTATAAAACAAATAAAAATTAAAATTAAATATATCATTTTTTATATAATAATATAATATTGTTAAACTTATATTAAATAAATTATAGAGGTTTAAAATATGATAATTTTAATTTATTCTTTGCCGTTTATTCTTTATTTGTGTTCGGGTATATTCAGCACGGTTTTAGTTATAAATTTATCGTATAGCGGAGAGAGCGCATTTTTTATATCTCTTTTAGCCGTATTTTACGGAATGGGAATGATGGTATGCGCTGGAACTTTTTCAAGATTAAAAATACCTAAAAAATTTTACCCTAAATTATTATATATAGAATCATGCATGCAGGCTATAATAAGTTTATTATGCATATTATTGATGAATAGACAGATTGCATTATTCTATTCGTTTTTATACGGAGTAAGCACAACCATATTTTTCGTATGTTTTCAATCTTTGCTGGATTCGGTTTCAAAAGATTTGCCTATTAGAATAAGCAGCGGACTTTTTATATTTTCTTGGACTTTAGGTTTAGCCGTAGGTCCTATCATAAGCGGCTTAATATACGAATTAAATCCTAATATAGGCTTTGTAATAGTAATATTAATCAGCATTTTAATGTTTATTCTTTTTTATATGTCTAGACATTTGCATTTTAAGAATAATAAACATAAATGGGAAGAGCCTTTTATGAGAGCTCCAAGATATAAAGTTTATATAGGATGGCTTATAATATTTGTCGGAGCCGCTGTTTTGCATACTTTAAGATTTATGTTTATAGATTACGGCATAAAAGAATTGGAGCTTTCAAAAGCTTCGGCGAGTCTTCTTTCGGGAAGTCTTTCGGGTTTTATGGCTTTAGGTTCTTTAATCAGCGCATTTCATATTAAATTTTTAGAGAGAAAAAGAGTATTTACAATTATCGGATTATTAACGCCTATTGCATTGAGCATTATTTTAATAACCGATAATTTTTATTTACTGTTAATTTCATTTCTATTTTTAGGATTTGTCAGCGGTTTTGGTTATTTTTTCGGTTTATATTACGCTTTGGCGGACCAGGAAAATTCAACTTCAAATGTGGCTATAAACGAAACATTAACGGGAACAGCGGCTTTAATAATGCCGTTTATATTCGGATATTTCGCATCAAACTATTCTTATTTTATAGCGTTTTTATTTATGATGATAATTTCTTTAATATGTTATTCTATAGCGATATACATAATGTGGCAGAAAAAAAGAACGGCTTTGCTTAAAGAAAAATTTAATAAGATTATAAATAAAATAGATTCTAACTATAATAGTAAATAATATTGATTTAGGCTATTATTTATTAACTCTTTTATTAAATCTATTTTGAGCCATAATCGGCGACTCGAATAAAGCCATTTTTACCGCTTCGATAACTTTGTCCGAAATATCGTTGTCTATAATTTCTCTCTCGCTTTTGCTAAAAGACGACAAAACATAATCGTTGACTTTTTTTCCAAAATTCGGTCTTCCGATTCCGATTCTGATTCTAAAAAAATTGTCGCTTTGTAATTGAGCTATCAAACTTTTTATTCCGTTATGTCCGCCCGAACTTCCGCCTTTTTTTATCTTAAAACTTCCAAAAGGCAAATCCATATCGTCATAAATAACAAAAATATCTTCGATTGAAATATTAAATAATTTTGAGATGCGAAGCGCCGACTCGCCCGAAAGATTCATGAATGTTTGAGGTTTGAGAAGTATATACTGGGTTTCGCCTTTTTTCATTCTCGCATATAAAGATTTTTTTTTATGATTATCGAAATTTATGGATAGATTTTCCGCTATCTTATCAATCATAATAAAGCCTATATTATGTCTACTGCTATTATATTCTTCTCCGGGATTACCAAGTCCTATAAGTAGTTTAGTCATAATATTTTTTCTTAGCCGCTTTAGGGGATTCGAATAAAGCTATACAGACAGCGTCAACTATTTCTTCGGATATGTCTTTTATCTTTTTTCGCTCCTCTTTTGTAAAAGGAGATAATAAAAAATCAGCCAACTCTTCATTTTTATCTGGATGCCCTATACCAACGCCAATTCTTGTAAAATTATTGCTTTTCAAAGAATCCTCTATACTTCTAATACCGTTATGTTTAATAGGACCTTCTCTCTGCTCTTTATCGATATAAATTTCATTTTCAGTTTTTGACGGAACGACTTTAAATTTTCCTACGGGTATATTCATATCGTCATAAATAACTATAATATCGTCAACGATTATTTTCATAAAGCTTGCCATATATAGGGCAGCTTCACCCGAAAGATTCATAAAAGTAAGAGGTTTTAAAAGCAAATATTCCATTTTTCCATGTTTTCCCCTTCCAAATATGGTTTTCTTTTTTCTAATATCCAAATCAATACCGAGTTTTTTAGCCATTCTATCCAATATCATATAACCGACATTATGTCTATGGTTTTTATACTCTTCACCGGGATTGCCAAGTCCCATAACTAATTTCATCATACATTAAATACCCAATTAAATTATGATACGGGAGTTTCCTCAATTTTTTTATTTACGCTATCTTCATCTTGAGTAGTAACAACGGTAACAACCGCTTTTGAAGAATCTCCCACTGGGTCTACGCCTTCGGGGAATTTAATATCGCTAATATGCAAGCTACTTCCCACCTTAAGCGAACTAACATCGACAACTAATTCTCTTGGGATAGAATCGGGAAACGCTTTTACAGGAATTTCATATTCTACTTGTTCCAAAGTTCCTCCTCCCAAACGAACTCCTTCGGGAATACCTTCTATATGAATAGGGACAAAAGTTTTAATCTTTTTATTCCTATCTATCTCATAAAAATCTATATGAGTAATAATCCTCTTTATGCCGTCTATTTGATAATCTTTTACCAAAACTTCTCTCGGCTTATCGTTTTCTATATCCAAAGTTATAATGGAATGTTGCCCCGCTAAAGAAAACACTTTATAGAAATCTTTTAACCCCACGGCTATGGAATACTCTTTTCCTCTCCCATAAAGAGAAGCCAATGCATAACCTTCGTTTCTTAATTTTTTACCCACACTTTTTGTTTTAGTGCCTCTTTGTAACGCTTTGATAGTATAATTTTCGCTCATTTTAGTTTCCTTAAAAATAATATTTTAATTAAAATTTCATTTTTTATTTATCAAAAAGAACGCTTATAGACATTTCCATATGTATATGTCTAATGGCATCCGCAATCGCCGGCGCTACCGAAATAACTTCTATTTTACATCCTAATCTTTCTTTCATAACTTTTAAACTGTCGGTTATATAAAGTTTTTCCACTTCGCTAGCATTAATTCTTTCATAAACATCCCCCGAACATACCGCATGCGTTATAAATACGAATATTTTTCTCATACCAGCTTGTTTTAAGGCATGAATACTCCTTATAAGAGTTCCTCCAGTATCTATTATATCATCTATTATAATAGCATCCTTCCCTTTAACATCCCCTATAATATTCATCACTTCGCATTCGTTCGCTCTATCTCTTCTTTTATCTATAATAGCTATATCGATGTTCAAAGCTTTCGCTATCAATCTGGCTCTGCCTATTCCACCTATATCGGGAGAAACTATTATAGAATTAGACATATCAAGGTCTTTTCTTATTTTTTCCAAAAATATATTTTTAGTCTGCATATGGTCAACGGGTATATCAAAAAAACCTTGTATTTGAGGGGCATGTAAATCTAAACATAAAACTCTGCCAGCTCCAGATTCGCTTAATAAATTTGCAACCAATTTAGCCGTTATAGGAACTCTCGGCTCGTTTTTTCTATCCTGCCTAGAATAACCGTAATATGGAATTACCGCCGTTATTCTTTTTGCGCTTGCCCTCTTCAAAGCGTCTATAACGCAGTAAAGTTCCATCCAACTTTCATTGCTTGAAGGTCTACCCGTAGGCTGTATTACATACACATCCTTATTTCTAACGGGCTCTCCTATTTGAACAAATACCTCTCCATCGGCAAATCTACGAATTTCCATATCCCCCAATTTAAGCCCCATATTCTTAACAACATCTTCGGCAAGTTCAGGATTAGCCGTGCCACTTAAAACCAGTATTTCATTTTCCATGCTCATTTCTTAAACCTAAATTTAAACGGATATATTGGGGTGGGAGGATTCGAACCCCCGAATAATTGGACCAAAACCAATTGTCTTACCGCTTGACGACACCCCACTAAACTTATTAATTAAATCAATGAGTTTTTTATTCTACTATAAAAGTTATTTTTGTCAAGCATATAAATATGGAATACTCATTATTCAATATAAATATTGATTTATACAAAACTTTAATATATACTTCAAAAAATAGTTTGGTTGGTGAAATATGCTTAAAGAACTTTTGAAGCCAGAAATAGAAGATTTGATAGAAGAAGAGCAGTGGGACGATATAAGAGACACATTGATATTATGGCAGGAAGTCGAAACCGCCGATTTAATAACATCTTTAAAACCCGAATACAAATATAAAGTATTTAGCGTTCTTCCAAAAGAATATTATACAAAAGTTTTTCCAGAATTAACGAATATAGACCAGCAGAAAATTATAGAAAATATGAAAGAAAGCGATATTGCGGCGCTTCTTGAAAATATAAATCCAGACGATAGAACATCTTTTTTGGAATCTATTCCCGAAGAGATGTCTCAAAGAATATTGAAATTATTAGGAAGCGAAGAGAGAGAAATTGCCTCTTGGCTTTTGGCGTATCCCGAAGGAAGCGTTGGAAGATTGATGACGCCAGAATATATTTCCATAAAACCCGATTGGACTGTAGAAGAAGCTTTTGAATATGTCCGAAGCAATATTGAAGAATCGGAAACTTATACGACAATATATGTTTTGGGAGCAAAAAGAACTTTAATAGGCTCTATCGCAATCAGAAAATTATTTTTTACCGACAAAAATATTTTAATTTCAGAAATCGTAAATAACTGCCCTTATATTTCCGTTTACGAAGACAGAGAGGAAGCGGTAGATATAATAAAAAAATATAATTTGCATTCTTTAGCCGTTATAGACGACAGACATTCTATGATTGGAATTGTAACGATAGACGATATACTCGATGTAGCCGAAGAAGAATATAGCGAAGACTTTCACAAAATGGCGGGAATAAATCAGTTTGACGATAATTTGAAAATCACTCCGATATTTACAATTTATAAAAAAAGAATATTATGGCTTTTGGCTTTGGTTTTCGTTAATTTATTTTCGGGAGGAATAATAAGCGCGTTTCAAGGCACGATACAGAAACATATAATATTAGTAGTTTTTTTACCTTTATTGATAGGAAGCGGAGGAAACGCTGGAAGTCAATCGGCGACTTTGGTTATTCGTTCTTTAGCGGTAGGAGATGTTACATTAAAAGATTGGTTTTATATGCTTTCAAAAGAAACTGTCGTGGCTTCGATTTTGGGATTGAGCATGGCTTTCGGAGGTTATATTTTAGGAATAATAAGAGGAGGAATTGAAATAGCTTCTATTGTAGCGATGTCAATGTTTAGCATAGTTTTTATAGGAAGCATAATCGGAATAACTTTGCCTTTTATTTTAACGAAATTTAAAATCGACCCCGCGATAAGCGGCGCGCCCGTTTTAACTTCTATTTGCGATATTGCCGGAACGGCGATATATTGCGCTATAGCTTCCGTTTACTTTATTTTGAAATAAAACTAAATAATTTTAAAATTTAATAATTGAAGTTTTATAATAAATATTATATAATAAAATTATGATTTAATTTTAGTTTTTGCTATATCTTAAAATAATTAAAAAAAGGAATTGATATGAGAGAGATAGAAATCGAACTTCATGAAGCGGCGGCCAACAATAAAGCGTCAGTAGTTAAAATATTATTAAACAATAAAAATATCGATATCAATTTGCCGAATGTATTGGGACTTACTCCTCTTACTCATGCGGCTAAATTTGGACATATAGAAATAGTAAAAATTCTATTGGATGCGGGAGCGGATATAAACAAAGAAGACAAATTATTTATAACTCCTTTAATGAACGCTTCGGCGAGCGGACATTACGATATAGTAAAATTATTGATAGAGAGAGGGGCGGATGTCAATTTAAGCAATGTTAATAGCGAAACGGCTTTGCATTACGCCTGCTCGGAAGATTATTTCGATATAATAAAAATATTGGTTGAAAATAAGGCAAATGTGAACGCCAAAACCGATATAAGCATGACGCCTCTTATGTATGCCTGCCAGAAATCCGATTTTCAATCGGTAAAATTTTTAATCGACAACGGAGCGAAACTTGACGAAGAAGATATTTACGAAGAAACGGTTTTATCTTACGCAATTTCGAGCGGAAATATCGATATAGTGGAATATATAATAAATAAAGGAAAATTGAAAATTCCGAGATATTCTTTGACTATAGCGGCTATTAGCGGAAATTTATCTTTGGTTCATTATATTCATCAAAAATTAGGAAATTCAAAAACTAATGTGTTTTCAAGCGCGTTTATTTCGGCGGCTCATAACGGATTTTTGGATATAGTGAGATATTTCTTTGCCAATTCAAAAAAGGAAGCTCCCAAAGCTATGGCAATGGCGGCATCGGCGGGACATAAAAATGTGGTTGAATATTTATTAATGAACGGAGTCTCTCCAGACGGAGTTTCGGACGAAGGAAAAACTCCTTTAATTTACGCAATCAAAGTTTCAAATAACGAGCTTATAGATATTTTGCTAAATTATAAAGCGGATATAAATAAAGCGGATGACGATTATAAAACTCCTTTAATGTATGCGGCTTTTTTAGGAAAAGTTGAAATAGCGGAAAAACTTTTGGATAATAAAGCGGATATTAAAGCGGTCGATAGCATCGGAAGAAGCGCGTTAATTCATGCTATAATACAGGGAAATATCGACATCATAGAATTGCTAAAAAGTAGAGGAGTTTCTTTGGAAAGCAAAAGTTCGAATAATATAACTCCTTTAATGTGGGCGATTATATACGATAATTTGAAATCCGTTAGATATTTGATTCAGGATAATGTAAAAATTTTGGAAGAAAAAGATGTTAACGGATGGAACGCTTTCATGTTCGCATGCGCAAAAGGTTATTTGGATGTAGTTAAATATATATTAAAATTCTCTCCGAATATAATAAGAAAAAAAAGCAAGAGCAACGAAACGGCTTTAATAATAGCCTCGGATAACGGAAAAGCGAATATAGTAAAATATTTATTGGAAAACGGAGCGGTTAGTCAAATAGAAGAAAAAACTTCAAAAGGATTTACGGCTTTATCTTTGGCTTCCGAGTTCGGACATATAGAAGTTTGCGATATACTTTTAAATTATTACGATGAAAAAGGTTTTGAAAGAGAATTCAATACGGCAAAAGAAAAAGGCAATAAAAAGATAATCAAATTGCTTCAAAATAAATTAAAATCGAATTAAATTATTAAAATTATAAATGATTGATAAAAACAAAAAAGAGCGTCTCGGCGCGTTAGGAATTTTTTTAACGGCTTTAATTTGGGGATATAGTTTTGTCGCCGTAAAAGTCGTAGTCGAAAAAGTTCCTCCATTTTATTTAGTCGGTTTCAGAAATTTAATCGGCGGATTATTCCTAGCTTTAGTGTTTTTCAAATATACGAAAAGAACTAAATTAAAAGATATATTGCTTTCGCTTCCCGTTGGAGTAGCTTTATTTTTGGGATTCTTTTTTCAAACTATGGGAGCGCAATTTATAACCGCTTCAAAAGTCGCTTTTTTTACGGGTTCAAATGTTATATTCGTTCCTTTTTTAGCTTGGATTATTTATAAAAAGCGTCCGCATTTATCTTCGTTTGTAGCCGCAATAATAACAATAATCGGTTTATATTTTCTCACTTTAGCAAACGGATTAAACGAAGTTAAAATTGGAGATTTATTTGCAATTTTATGCGCGGTAGTTTTTGCGATTCATTTAATTTTGATAGACGCTATAATAGAATATGTAAACGGAATATTAATGGCAATTTGGCAATTAATAATAGCGGGCATAATATCTTTATCTTTCGCTTTTATTACAAAAACTCAGTTAAATATAGAAATTCTTTCAAGAGGCGATATAATATCTTTTTTATATTTGGCTATAGGCGGTTCGGGACTTGCTTATTTGCTTCAAACCGTTTCTCAAAAATATGTTTCGGTAAATAAAACAAGCATTTTATTAAATTTAGAGGCTTTTTTAGGAGCTTTATGCGGAGTTATATTTATGAACGATAAACTTACTTTTAATTTTGTATTAGGCGGAATTTTAGTAATATCGGCAATATTTATTTGCGAGCTTGGTAATAATATAAAATCCGATTAAAAAAAGAATTGTAAAATTTGCTATTGATAATTAAATTAAAAGATATATTATAAATAAAATGAATAATATAATTAAAAAAATATTTATAATAATTTTATTTCCTATTTGTCTTTATTCAGAAGAGCCTAAAAACGATTTTAAAGAATTATATTCTAAAATGAAAGAAAAATATTCTTCAATATATCCGAAAACTTTTGAAGCTTATATAGAAGGCAAAATTATTGAAAGGCAAATATCGACTATACCTACAAAAAATTATACTTCCTCAAAAGATAAAATAAAATTGAAATTCGCTTTTACTCAAGGAGCAAAGCCCACTATAATTTTAGAAAATGTCGACAGTTTTTACAAAAATATGTTTGAAATATTTGAAGGCGTTTTAGAGACTACGGGATTTTATGCAATCGTTGGAAACTCTCAAAATTTTAATTCTTTTTCAAGTAAGTTTATATTTGAAAGTTTAAAAGAAGAAAGCGAAAAATATAAAATTTCTTTAAGAGCAAAAGGCGATAATAAAGATTATAGCATAACTTATACGATAGATAAAGAAAGTTTGCTTATTGAAAAAGCGGAATATTACAATAAAAAATCCAAAATATACGATGTCGAAATTTTATATACGAATATTGAAAAATACATTCTCCCCGAAATTATAAAATATAGAAGTTTGGACGGAGCGGTTAATTCGGAAATAAAATTTACGGAAATTAAAACTTCATCAAAATAAAATTGTATTATAAAAATTGTCTAAAAAATTATCTGAAAAATTTTCTATCCAAATAATCTTTCGATAATCTTAAAACGAAAGGGCGCCCATGCGGGCAGTTGGTTAAAATATTTTCTTTTTCGAGCAAGTCGAGTAAAATTTGAATATCGTTGTTTGAAAGTTTATCTCCCGCTTTCGGCGAATATTTGCATGAGATGACGCTGCAAGTATGTTTTATGAGTTTTTCCAAAGAATTATTTTCGCCTTTTGAAATATAAATATCCAAAATATCTTTAATCATCTTTTCTACTTTTTGATTTTTCGGCATATAAATCGGAACTTCTTCGATTATCACGCTGTTTTTTGAATTAGCTTCAAATTTAATTCCGATTGATTCTATAGTTTCTTTATGACTATTTAAAATATCTATTTCATAATCTCTATATTCTATTTCGCATGGCACTAATAATTTTTCGTATTCCAATTTTCCGCTTGTTAAAGTTTTGTAAATTCTCTCGTAATTTAATCTTTCGTAAGCGGCATGCTGGTCTATTATAAACATTTCATCTCCTCTTTCAGCGACTATATACGAAGAAAATATTTGCCCAACCGCTTTCGTATATTCTCCGAATTCTCTTTCGGCTAAATATTCGCTTATTTTATAAGATTGATAAGAATTATTAAATTCGTTTTTATATTTGTAATCATAATTATTATAATCGTTATATTTATAATTTGTAGAATATTCTTTTATATTTTGAATTTTAAAAGTCGGAGTGGAATCAATATCGGTTTCCATATCTACCGAACCGAAATAATTTCTTTCGTTTACTTTATTAAATATTTCGTTATAAATCATAGATGAAATTTCTCTTTCGTTTTTTATTCTCACTTCTTTCTTGCTCGGATGAACATTGACATCGACTTTATTGCAATCGATATTTATATATAAAAAGAAAAACGGATATCTTTCTTTTGGTATAGCGTTTGAATATGCGTTTTTTATAGCGTAAGAAATTACTCTATTTTCTATCGGGCGATTATTTAAAAATATAAAATTATTTTTCCGCATAGACTGACTGATTTTTGAATTTGAAAACAAACCGTAAATTGAAATATTTTCTTTTTCTATATTTATTTCAATAAGATTTGAAAATACATTGTCATCATTTAAATAATTTTCTATTCTATCTTTTAAGCTATTTACTTTCAAATATAAATTTACAAGTTTACTGTTATTTTTTAACTTCATTGAAATATTGGGCTGAGCCAAAGCCTCCGTATCGAAAACTTCTTTCAAAAGAAAAAATTCTCTTGAAGTATGCTTTAAGAATTTATATCTTGCGGGTATATTGAAAAAAAGATTTTTAGCGATTATCTTCGTTCCTTTTGAAACCGCCGCTGGTTTATGCGCTATTATTTTTCCCGCCTCGACTATTATTTTTCCGCCATGATTTTCATCTTCGCTTTTTGAGACAATTTCTAAATTTGTGACATCCGATATTGAAGCCAAAGCCTCGCCTCGAAATCCTAAAGTATAAATAGAATCCAAATCTTCTATAGAATAAATTTTGCTCGTGGCATGATGAGTTATGGCAAGCGGAAGTTCATCAAATCTTATTCCTTCTCCGTTATCTTCCACAATCATGCTTTTTATTCCCGCCTCTTCGACAGAAATCTCTATATTGTCCGCTCCCGAGTCAACGGCGTTTTCCAAAAGTTCCTTAAGCATGGAAGCCGGACGCTCTATAACTTCGCCCGCAGCTATGCGATTAGCCACAGATTGAGGCAATTTCATTATTTTTTTATTCATTACGATTGTGATTATAAAATTTTTATTTTATATAATCTTCCCTTCCCAAAACTTTTGCCAAATGCTGCACAATAGTTTGTCTTTGAACTGGCTTTACCACATATCCATCTATTTTTAATTTTATGAATTCGCTTAAAACTCCTTTATTGGCATAAGAAGTAACGACTATAACTTTGCCCTCGTAATTTAAAGCTCTTATTCTCTTTAATAAATCGACTCCGTTCATTTGAGGCATTTCGAAATCAATCATTAGTATATCGGGTTTATCGGCGGATTCTTTTAATTGCTTAAGCGCAGACATAGCTCCGTCCGCTTCAAGCATAACATTAAAATCTTCCGAAAGAAGTATTTTTTTTTCGGCTATACGAATTGTGCTTGAATCATCAACTATCATTACATTATATTGTTTTCCTGTTTTGGGATTTACTCCCAACGGATATGATGCCATAATTAATTTTCCTTATCAATTTTTATTATTTAACATTTTCTAAGATTTTCAATATTATTACTAAATAATTTATAATATTTATAAATTATTGTCAATTCCTTTTTTATCTATAATAAAGAAATATTATAATTGATTTTTATATTTTTTTTGTTATCATAATTCCTATGAATATTTCGGTAAAATTGCATAACGCCATAAATAACGATTTTGATTTATTGGATTTGAATAAAGAAAACTCTAAATTAAATTATAAAATAGAAAAAAATAAAAACGGTTTGACTATAGTTTATAAAAATAATAGAGCGGTTCATAGTAAATATAATATTGAAAACGAATGCAAAATTGCGTTAGGTAAAATCAATAAAAATAAAAATCTTCTTATAATTTACGGCTACGGTTTGGGTTATATCGTTAAATATTTGACTGAAAATATAAACGATTATTTTAACGAAAAAACTTTGGAAAGTTTGAAAATAATCGTTATAGTTGAAGATACGATTCTATTTAAATATTCTTACTATAATATTTTTAATACCGAAAAAGAAAATATTTTTTTTATCCATGCCGAAGACAATATAGATTATATAAATAAAATTGTGGATTATAAAAAAGTAAACGGAGTAAGTTTGGTTTTGCTTCCGTCTCTTACGAAAGAAGAAAAAGATAAAGCGAATAAACTTTACGGAGAAATACTAAATAATATCGAAAGAGAATTTTCAAATATATGGACGAATTTATATTTTGAAAATATATGGACAAAAAATATAATTTTAAGTAGCGAATATATAAATAAATCTTGCGATATTTCCGTTTTCAAAAACGCGTTTAAAGATTTTAAGGTTTTGCTGATTTGTCCCGGTCCGACTTTAATAAATTGTATAGAAGAAATTAAAACTCATAGAAAAAATTTAATAATAATATGCGTTGATACAAACTACTCGGTTTTATGCAAACATGGAATTATTCCAGACTTCGTTATAACGGTTGACGGAGGATTTTTTAATTCTTTAGATTTTGTTTACGAAAATAAAAAATTTCCTTATTTGATAATGGATATAGCCTGCAATAAAATTATTCCAAAAATTATTTTTGGTAAAGCAAATATTATAAGATTTTCTTCAACTGAAGATTTGGAAATTGTGGAATATTTAAAAAGAAAAATAAATATTTCTTCGCTTACAACTTCAAGCACTGTCGCTACGACAATGATTGATTTCGCCTATTATTCGGGTTTCGATAAAGTTCTTTTAATCGGTTTTGATAACGGCTACCCTTATTATCAAAGACATATTAGGCATGCTTTATCTTACGAATATATGATTAACAAAACGAATAAATTGAAAACAATGGAATCTTATTATTTCGATACGATAAAAAATAATTCAAATATAAGTATTTATCCGCCGACAGAATTTATTTTTGAAAACCAAATAGAATATTTTAAAGAATTAAAAAATAAATATTCCAAAATGTTTATAGGAAGAATCAAATCCGATGCTACTAATATCGATTCTTTTGAAGAAGATATTATAGAAAATTTTTTGGAAAATAATGCGGAAGAAAAAATTTTGAATATAGCCGAAAAATTATACAAAAGAGAAAATTCAAATAATATAAAAAAAGCATATATAGAATTAAAAAATATTTTAGAAGAATTCAGAAATATTATTTTGAGTTATAACAAAAATAAAGATTATAACGAAATAACGAATACAATAAAAGAATATCAAAAAAAAGCGCCTATACTAAAAAATATTTTATCAGTGGCGCTTATAATGAGCGAGCGAGGAGATAACGACATTAAAGAAAAAGCTAATTTTTTGCTTTCGGAAAGTTTGAAGAATGCGAATTATTTTTTAACAAGAATTGATATCGCAATAAAAAAATTATAATATGCATCAAATTAAAATTTATAAATAATACTTTACAATTTTCATTATTTATAGTATATTAAATTGATTATTTTTAACTAATTTAATTGATAGGAGATTTCAATGTCCGAAAATATAGCAAATACGATAAACAAAAAAACGACTAAAAAATACGCTATTCTTTTGTCTATAATAATAATTCTTTCAGTAATTTTAGTATTAACTATATTATTAAAAAATAGAGGTTATTCGCTTCCGACTTTAAAAGCGATTAATTCCAATATAAG
>CAKVCG010000039.1 GCA_934725525.1 uncultured Brachyspira sp.
GGAACTATTACCAAAGTAAACATTGTCGAAACGGTAAGTCCGCCTAATAACGCTATTGATAAAGGTTTATACATTTCGTTTCCCTCTCCGCTCGCCAAAGCCATAGGCAAAAGTCCTAATATTGTAGTAAGCGAAGTCATTAAAACAGGACGCAATCTTCTTGGTCCTGCGATTAATGCCGCTTTATCTCCGTTTATTTTCTTTTCATGCATTAATTGATTCATATAATCTATTAAGACAATTCCGTTATTAACTACAACGCCGATTAAAACTATTATTCCAATTCCGCTATAAACGCTTAAAGTTTGTCTCGTAATTAATAATAACAAAATTGAACCAGCAAAACCAAAAGGAATTGCTAAAGCTATAACAAAAGGCGCAATATACGATTCAAATTGAGTCGCCATAACCGCATAAACTAAAACCAAAGCTAAAATTATAGCTTGCAAGAGTTGAGCGAAAGCGTCCTGCATATCCTCGTAATCGCCCGAATAATTTATACTGAAGCCAGAAGGAATAAAGACTTTTGAATTAATAGCCGATTGAATATCTTCCACTATTTGATTTATTGGTCTACCATATCCAGAAGCTCTAACTTCCGTAAGTCGTCTATTGTCTTTTCTTTCAATAGCTGTAGGTCCGTAAGTTCTTTCTATATCGGCAATTGAAGATATTGGGACCATTCCTGCAGATGTTGGTATAGTCATTCTTCTAACATCGTCTATATTAATTCTATCTCTTTCTCTTAATTGAACTTCAATATCTATATCCGTTACATCCGAACCGTCTGGCGTTATGGTAGTAGCCGTAGTTCCCCCGAATCCCGTTCTGATAGCGGTTGCAATAGCGTTGGCGTTTAATCCCATTTTTGAAGCCAAATCTCTATTAATAGATATATTGACTTCTGGATTTGAATCGTCCTCTCCCAAACGAGCGTCTCTCACTCCTCTAATATTGCTTATAACCTCAATAATTCTAGTCGCTATATCGTTTCCTCTTTCCAAATCGTCTCCGATAATTTCTATAGATATGTCGCCTCCCGAAGAACCGCCTCCTCTCATTCTTGTAGCCGTATAATTTACAGGACTTATATTTATATTAGCGGGATAATTTGCAAGCCGATTTCTCGCCATCTCCATATATTCGTTTATGCTTAAATCTCTTCCTTCGCTTTTTCGTCTGAGCATAACGCTTATTTCCGCCCTATTGGCGTCAGAGCCGTAAAAAACTCTTGAGCCTAAATAATCCAAATCTTCGCCTGCAACTTCCACAAGGTCGGCTTCCATGCGTTTTGTGAAAGATTCCGTTTGTTCCATGCGAGTTCCAACAGGCATTCTAATACTTATTCTAAATTGTCCTTCGTCAGAAACGGGAAAACCTTCTTTTCCTATAAATATTAAACCTATAATTATAATAGCAAAAACTACGCTTAAAGTAGGAATTAAAACTCTATTTTTATGATTAACCGAATAAGTCAATATTTTATTATAAATAAAATTAACTTTAGAATGAAAATATTTATTAAAAAAGTTTTCAAATTTAGCCAATCTTTTTGATTTCTTACCCGTGATTAATCTCGCTCCAAGCATCGGAACTATAGTCAAAGCTACTCCAAGAGAAGCTATCATAGAAACCGTCACAGTAATGCATAAATCTCTAAACATTTGTCCCGTCTGTCCTTGAACGAATAGAAAAGGCAAAAATACGGCGATTGTAGTTAAAGTTGACGCTAAAATAGCAAGAGATACCGTAAAAGTTCCTTCTATTGCCGAAGAATATTTTCCATAACCGTTATTTCTGTAGAAAAATATATTTTCCAAAACTACAATAGAATTATCAACCATCATACCAATTCCTAAAACCAATCCCGCCAAAGAAATTATATTTAATGTAACTCCCATAAAATACATAATCGTAAAAGTGATTATTATCGACATTGGAATAGAAATCGCTATTATTGAAACTGTTCTAAAATTCCATAAATAAATCATAAGAATTATTACGGCAAAAAGTCCGCCTTGCCAAGCCGTATCGACAACTCCAGCTATAGCTTGGTTTACCGTATCTGCCGTATTAAATACTATCCTGCATTCTATACCTTCGGGAAGCTGTAAATTATTAAGTTGTTCTTTTACCGCTCTGTCTACTGCAACGGCGTTTCCTCCCGATTCTTTATTTACGGCAATTGCAACGGCGGGAGTTCCTTCCATAGTCATTCTATCCATATTCTCATTATAACCGTTATAAATTTCGGCGACATCTCTTAATCTAATGGGAATATTATTTTCTTTTAAAGCCACTACTACATTTCCTATATCGTCTAAATTTTTAAACTCTCCCGTTGTTCTTAATATATATTTATAAACTCCTTCGTAAGTTTGTCCGCCTGCAAGATTTTGATTTTCTATAGATAAAATTGAAACTATAGAATTAATATCGAGTCCATAAGCCTGAAGTCTATTCATATTAACATCGACTTTTATTTGGCTTTGAAGTCCTCCTCTTATTTGGGCTCTTGCCACTCCCTGCGCCTGTTCTATTTTATCTACTATTTGAGTATCCACATAATTATATAAAGCCGCTAAATTTTCAGTTCCATAAAAGAATATATACATTATTGGAATCATATCGGTTGAAAATTTAAATACTCTCGGGCTTTCCGCATCGTCTGGCAAAGAACCTTTTACAATATCTAAAGCCTCTCTAATATCCGCGGCGGCATCCGACAAATCGCTTCCCCAATTAAATTCTATATTTACTCTCGATTCTCCTTCTTCCGAAGAGGATGTAATAGTTTTAACATTATTTACAGAAGATATAGCTCTTTCAATAAGTCTGGTAATCGATTTTTCTATTTCTTCTGGTCCAGCATTATCGTATTGAGTTACTATAGTTATATAAGGAACTTCCATATTTGGCAAAAAATCTATAGCCAATCTAGATAAACTTATAAAACCTAATAGCAAAATTGAAATTATAGCCATAAAAACGGCTACGGGTTTTTTAACGCAAATCTCTATAAATTGTCTCATTTTCTCTCCTATCTTTTAAGATTAATATTTTATTAAAAATTAATTCGCTAAATTATAGCATTAAAGCATACTTGAATGTCAATATAAATATTTTAAAAATTGTTAAAAAAATATAAAAAATTATTAATAAAGAATTTTAATTCGTTAAATAGCTTTAAGATTATCTCGTTTGCAACATACAAGATAATCTTAAATTAAAAAAATGAAAAAGATTTATTGTGATATTATGTCGGTTTATTTTGTTTTATAATGAGCGTAGTATTCCGCATCCGATTGATATAATTTTATTTTCTTTTTAAGGAGTTCTAATCCTTTATTCATAGCGTCAATTTTTTCTTCTAATTTATTTTTTTCTTTCGTAAGTAGTTTTAATCTTTTTTCTCTCGTTTTATCTCCCATACCGCATAGTCTTACATACCGTTTTATAATTTTTAAACTCATACCGCAATCTTTCATGCATTGCGAAACTCTTACCCATTTGCAATCTTCTTCAGAGTAAATCCTATAGCCTTTTTTATTCCTTTCTATTGTCGGTATAATCCCCAAACCTTCGTAATATCTTAATGTGCATTTGCTAATATTTAATTTTTCGCTTACTTTCGATATATTCATTTAATTCTCCAATTTTTAATAATATATAATTTATCGTAAAAAGTTTTTTTATATAAACGATTATATCATTAAAGTATACTTTAAAGTCAATATAAAAATAATATTTATTTATTCCACAACGCTTCCAAAAGCTTCGTTAACATTAGCTTCCGTTTCAACGCTTGCCTCGTCTTTAGCCTTATAATCTTTAAGCGGAATTCTATTTCTTATAGCCGCGTAAACCGTAGGAACTATTACCAAAGTAAACATTGTCGAAACGGTAAGTCCGCCGAGTAAAGCGATTGATAGAGGTTTATACATTTCGTTTCCTTCTCCGCTCGCCAAAGCCATAGGCAAAAGTCCCAATATTGTAGTAAGCGAAGTCATTAAAACTGGACGCAATCTTCTTGGTCCAGCAATTAAAGCCGCCTTGTCTCCGTTTATTTTCTTTTCATGCATTAATTGATTCATATAATCTATTAACACAATTCCGTTATTTACGACTACTCCGATTAAAACGATTATTCCTATTCCGCTATAAACGCTTAAATTTTGTCTCGTAATTAATAATAACAAAATTGAACCAGCAAAACCGAAAGGAATTGCTAAAGCTATAACGAAAGGAGCGATATAAGATTCAAATTGCGTAGCCATAACGGCGTAAACCAAAACCAAAGCCAAAATTATAGCCTGCAAAAGTTGTCCGAAAGCGTCTCTCATATCCTCGTAATCGCCCGAATAATTTATATTGAAGCCCGAAGGAATAAACACTTTTGAATTAACCGCCGATTGAACATCAGCCATTATTCTATCCATAGCTCTTCCCTCGCCCGAAGCCGTTATTGTAATTATTCTGCTATCGTCTTTTCTATCAATAGCCGTAGGTCCGAAAGTCTTTTTTATATCGGCAATCGAAGATATTGGAACTATTCCAAACGAAGTGGGGATAAGCATTCTTTTAATATCGTCTATATTTATTCTGTCTCTCTGATTTAATTGAACTTGAACATCCAAATCGGTATGAAGAGAACCGTCTGGAGTCATTCTTGTAGCGGTAGTTCCGCCGAAACCCGTTTTAATAGAACTAGCTACAGTTTTCATATTAAGTCCCATTTTTGAAGCCAAATCTCTATTAATAGAAATATTAAGCTCGGGATTTGAATCGTCTCTTCTTAAACGAACATCTTTAAGTCCTTCCACATCTTCCAAAGCGACTAAAATTTTTTCAGCCAAATCTATTCCTCTGTCTAAATCTTCGCCGACAATATCTATATCTATTCCGTCAGAAGACGAATTCCCCATAATTTTTGTTGAAGTTATTAATTTTAAGCTTATTTTCGCAGGATAAACCGATAATTTTTTTCTTGATAAACCCATATATTTTGAAGTAGATAATTTTCTTCCTTCGGATTTATCTCTTAATTGAACTCTTATCTCGCCTTTATTTGCCGAAGAACCGTATCTAACTCTAGTCTGTATTCTCTTCAAATCTTCTCCTATAGCTTCTTCAATATCTTTGCCCATTCTTTCTACAAAAGATTTAGTTTGTTCTTTTCTCGTTCCAACGGGCATTGTAACCTTTGCTTGAAATTGTCCTTCGTCAGAAACGGGAAAACCTTCTTTTCCTATAAATATTAAACCTATAATTATAATAGCAAAAACTACGCTTAAAGTAGGAATTAAAACTCTATTTTTATGATTAACCGAATAAGTCAATATTTTATTATAAATAAAATTAACTTTAGAATGAAAATATTTATTAAAAAAGTTTTCAAATTTAGCCAATCTTTTTGATTTCTTACCCGTGATTAATCTCGCTCCAAGCATCGGAACTATAGTCAAAGCTACTCCAAGAGAAGCTATCATAGAAACCGTCACAGTAATGCATAAATCTCTAAACATTTGTCCCGTCTGTCCTTGAACGAATAGAAAAGGCAAAAATACGGCGATTGTAGTTAAAGTTGACGCTAAAATAGCAAGAGATACCGTAAAAGTTCCTTCTATTGCCGAAGAATATTTTCCATAACCGTTATTTCTGTAGAAAAATATATTTTCCAAAACTACAATAGAATTATCAACCATCATACCAATTCCTAAAACCAATCCCGCCAAAGAAATTATATTTAATGTAACTCCCATAAAATACATAATCGTAAAAGTGATTATTATCGACATTGGAATAGAAATCGCTATTATTGAAACTGTTCTAAAATTCCATAAATAAATCATAAGAATTATTACGGCAAAAAGTCCGCCTTGCCAAGCCGTATCGACAACTCCAGCTATAGCTTGGTTTACCGTATCTGCCGTATTAAATACTATCCTGCATTCTATACCTTCGGGAAGCTGTAAATTATTAAGTTGTTCTTTTACCGCTCTGTCTACTGCAACGGCGTTTCCTCCCGATTCTTTATTTACGGCAATTGCAACGGCGGGAGTTCCTTCCATAGTCATTCTATCCATATTCTCATTATAACCGTTATAAATTTCGGCGACATCTCTTAATCTAATGGGAATATTATTTTCTTTTAAAGCCACTACTACATTTCCTATATCGTCTAAATTTTTAAACTCTCCCGTTGTTCTTAATATATATTTATAAACTCCTTCGTAAGTTTGTCCGCCTGCAAGATTTTGATTTTCTATAGATAAAATTGAAACTATAGAATTAATATCGAGTCCATAAGCCTGAAGTCTATTCATATTAACATCGACTTTTATTTGGCTTTGAAGTCCTCCTCTTATTTGGGCTCTTGCCACTCCCTGCGCCTGTTCTATTTTATCTACTATTTGAGTATCCACATAATTATATAAAGCCGCTAAATTTTCAGTTCCATAAAAGAATATATACATTATTGGAATCATATCGGTTGAAAATTTAAATACTCTCGGGCTTTCCGCATCGTCTGGCAAAGAACCTTTTACAATATCTAAAGCCTCTCTAATATCCGCGGCGGCATCCGACAAATCGCTTCCCCAATTAAATTCTATATTTACTCTCGATTCTCCTTCTTCCGAAGAGGATGTAATAGTTTTAACATTATTTACAGAAGATATAGCTCTTTCAATAAGTCTGGTAATCGATTTTTCTATTTCTTCTGGTCCAGCATTATCGTATTGAGTTACTATAGTTATATAAGGAACTTCCATATTTGGCAAAAAATCTATAGCCAATCTAGATAAACTTATAAAACCTAATAGCAAAATTGAAATTATAGCCATAAAAACGGCTACGGGTTTTTTAACGCAAATCTCTATAAATTGTCTCATTTTCTCTCCTATCTTTTAAGATTAATATTTTATTAAAAATTAATTCGCTAAATTATAGCATTAAAGCATACTTGAATGTCAATATAAATATTTTAAAAATTGTTAAAAAAATATAAAAAATTATTAATAAAGAATTTTAATTCGTTAAATAGCTTTAAGATTATCTCGTTTGCAACATACAAGATAATCTTAAATTAAAAAAATGAAAAAGATTTATTGTGATATTATGTCGGTTTATTTTGTTTTATAATGAGCGTAGTATTCCGCATCCGATTGATATAATTTTATTTTCTTTTTAAGGAGTTCTAATCCTTTATTCATAGCGTCAATTTTTTCTTCTAATTTATTTTTTTCTTTCGTAAGTAGTTTTAATCTTTTTTCTCTCGTTTTATCTCCCATACCGCATAGTCTTACATACCGTTTTATAATTTTTAAACTCATACCGCAATCTTTCATGCATTGCGAAACTCTTACCCATTTGCAATCTTCTTCAGAGTAAATCCTATAGCCTTTTTTATTCCTTTCTATTGTCGGTATAATCCCCAAACCTTCGTAATATCTTAATGTGCATTTGCTAATATTTAATTTTTCGCTTACTTTCGATATATTCATTTAATTCTCCAATTTTTAATAATATATAATTTATCGTAAAAAGTTTTTTTTGTATAAACAATTATATCATTAAAGTATACTTTAAAGTCAATATAAAAATAATATTTATTTACTCTACAACGCTTCCAAAAGCTTTGTTAACATTAGCTTCCGTT
Organism: uncultured Brachyspira sp.; assembly: GCA_934725525.1. Taxonomy (GTDB): domain Bacteria; phylum Spirochaetota; class Brachyspiria; order Brachyspirales; family Brachyspiraceae; genus Brachyspira. The sequence goes on from CAKVCG010000039.1 coordinate 7,661, forward strand.
TCAATGCTTGCCGTATATTTAGAGGAATATTTATACAAAAAAAGGGGAATAAAAATATTTACTCCCCTTTACGACTTTTAGATATTAATCTAATTTTTCTCCCAAAACCTCTCCGTTATTGGATATATAGATTTCTCTTCTATTATCCAAACTTATCTCATAACTGCTATATTGTTTTTGAATTTTCAATATGCTCGCTTTAGGATATTTTTGTTTAAGAGCGTTTGAAACGGCATTAGGCAATAAAGTTGCGGATAAAGGCTGATAAGGAGATTTTATCTCTTTCCATTCGCCATTTATAAAGAATTCAATCTCTATACCGCTTTGTAATACCGCTTCAAAATCTTTTCTGTTCTGTTCCGCATAAAGTATAGGGTCGTTCGGAAAAGACTTTTTAATAAAATCTTGCGCCGCTTTAGGTAAACCTGCAGGTTGTATAACCACTCCAGCAAAAGCGCTTATGCTCGTTACGAATATAACCGTAATCACTAAAAATAATTTTTTTATTCGATTTGTCATAGCAAATCCTCCTTAATGTTTAATATATTTATATTATATCGGATTTTTAATTAATTGTCAATATATTTTACACTAAATTTTATTAATTTTTACTATAATTAGAAAAAGTAATGATTAAAATAATACAAATACTACGATTTTTTATATTTAGAAAAATATTTTTAATTAAAAGTAAATGATTTTTTACAAAACATGATTATTTACTATGAAAAATTGATAAGGTAATGGAAATTTTGGAAATTATTTGGAAAAAATATGATTTCTATAACAGAAAACTATGCACTCGATATTTTTAATATTATTTTCTTTTAATAATTTTATCGCTTCTTTTAATGTAAATCCCGAAGCAAAAACATCGTCTATTAAAAGAATTTTTTTATTTATAAATTTTTCGGGAGAAATTATATTAAAAGCGTTTTTTATATTTTCTTCTCTCTCTTTAAGAGTTTCCAAATATTTTTGTTCTTTTATTTCATTATTAAAAATTAGCGCGTTTTCTTTTTTTATATTTAATTCTTTTGAAATATTATCTGCGAAAAAATTCATTATATTATTATTTTTATTTGAGGGAATAAATAATAAAATGTCGGATTTTAAATTTGAAGATTTATAATAATCGATAAATGCATTTAAAATTTTTTTAGGAAAATTAATCTCTTTTCTTTTAAACGCTCTTAATTCGTCTCCAAAATCTTTATCCAAATCGCCAAGAGCGGAAACTTTAATATCGTCAATATAAAATATTTTGTATATAATATTAATTTCTCTTATCTTTGAATATTAAATAAATTAAAACGGCAAATAAAGAATTAACTATAATTCCTTTATATCCTTTTAAAAATCCGTTAAACCAAATTTCAATATTTGACTTTAATAAAAATACAAGCAAAATAGAAGATAATCTTGCAATTATAAAAGATAAAGGCGCTAATATACAAAAAGAAAATTTATTTTTAAGTATAGAAATTAAAACCGAAAAAGTAAAACCTTCAAATATTAAAAAATATAATATCGGAACTTGAGGCATTCCCGTTATTATCGAATTAATTAAAGGCGAGATTATTGCAAGAGTTATAAGCGAAAGCGGATTTAAAATATAAGAAGCTAAAGATAAAGCGAAAAATATTGGCAAAAATTCAGTTCCTTTTAATCCGAAATAATGAACGACAATCGGCGAGACTAAACTTATTCCTATTAAAAGTATAAATGCAAGTATTTCAAAAAGTTTTGTTTTTTCTTTAGTTATATGTTTTATCATAATTTACTCCATATTAAATTAAATAATTAAATTTTTATTTTTTATTTATATAATTAAGTTTAATTTTTATTTATTTCCTTTAAGTTTATTTATAACTTCTTTTTTATCTTTGCTGTCTATTATCGCGCTTCCCGAAACCAAAAAATTCGCTCCCGCTTCTATTACTCTATCGCAAGTATTCAAATTTATTCCGCCGTCAACGGATAAAAATATATTTCTATCTCCAATAAGTTTTTTTGCTTTTTTAATTTTTTCAATCGAACTTTCTATAAATTTCTGTCCGCCGAATCCCGGATTTACCGACATTATAAGCAAATTGTCAATATAATCTATAATCGGTTCGATATTTTCAACGCTCGTATGAGGATTCAAAACGACTCCCGCTTTTATATTATGAGATTTTATTTGCATAATTAATTTATGCAAATGAATATTATTTTCAAAATGAACGCTTATCATATCGACTCCCGCTTTTGCAAAATCGTCTATATGATTTTGAGGATTGACAATCATAAGATGAGCGTCAAGAGGAACTTTGCTTATTTTTTTTATATTGGCTACAATTTTCGCTCCGAAAGTTATTTGCGGAACAAATACTCCGTCCATTATATCCAAATGCAAATAATCGCATCCCGCTTTTTCAAGTTCTTTTATACTTTTTTCCAAATTGACAAAAGACGCGGTTAATATCGAAGGCGCAATAATTATTTTATTCATAATTTTTCCTTATTAAAATTTATATAATCCAAACCATTTTTAGCCGTTTCCATTTCCGATTCTTTTTTGCTCTTTCCAAAACCTATCGCGTAACTTTTATTATTAACAAAAACTTCCGATTTGAATTTATTATTTTCAATTTCCATAGTTTGATATTTAGGATTTATTTTATATTTTTTTTGAATTATTTCTTGAAAAATAGTTTTATAATCTTTATAAGAATCTTCAATATTCAAATTATTCAATTTATCTTTATAAGCTTTTATTATAAAATTTTTCGCGTAGTCGATATTGGAATCCAAATAAATCGCTCCAACGATAGCCTCGAATAAATCTTCAAGAATATTTTCTTTATATCGGCCGCCAGAAGTGTCCTCTCCATGCCCGAGCAAAATAAAATCGCCCAATTTCAAATCTTTCGACAATCGCGACAACATTTGCGAAGAAACCAAAGAAGATTTTATTTTTGAAAGCAAACCTTCTTTATAATTTGGATATTTCTTAAAAAGATAATCCGACATAACGAGCGACAAAACCGAGTCTCCCAAAAATTCGAGCCGTTGATTATATTTTATTTTTTCTTTATTAGATTTATTTTCGTTTGCAAAAGTTCTATGAGTTATCGCCTCGAGCAAATATTTTTCATTCTTAAAATTATAAGATATGGCTTTTTGGCAGTCTTTTAAGATTTTGTCAATATCGTATTTTTTATTATATTCTTTTTGCATTCTTTAATAATACAATGAATAATAATGCAGTCAAGTATTAATTTGCACCGTTTTTTTAATATTAAAAATTAGTCATTGCAAGCCAAAGGCGAAGCAACCCACTTTAAACCCGTTAACATTTCTTAATAACAATGAGGCTTTAGCCCATTGTGCGCTAATATAAATTTAATCTTTACCCTCAATTATCTCAATCTCTCCTTCCGTTAAACCATACAATTTACGCCAACAGAGGGCTTTAGCCAAACAATCCCATAAATCTCTCGCTCAATTTCAACCGTATCCTCATTAGCGTTCCTATTTTTTAATCTTCAAAATTTCATAAACTAAATTATCAATTCTTCACCAATTCCTCAATCTCTGTCTTGCTAATTTTCTCGCTACCAACCAACTTTTCAAATTTTCCGTCTCTAAAAATCTTATCTATATTAATCTTCAAACCGCCTCTTATATTTTTATCATAATCGCATATATATTTAATATCTTTAATATTGAATTTATATAAAAAACGCATCAAAAAACAATCAAGCAAATCAATATTCGCTTTTATTTTAGAACTTTCAAATCTATTATGTTTTGAATCAAAAACTCTCAACATTTTCTTATAATGATATTTTGCCAAAACTTCTAAAAATTTATTATATTTTTTTATTTTATCTAATTCGGGAATTGGAAAATTCTGCATAATATCTCCATTGTTATGTCTGCCATCTCCGTAAATTCTTAACCACCAATAAAATATATTAGAATTAATCAAACAAAAAATAAAATCTCTATATGTAGAATTAATAGGTTTTATTTCTATACTTTTATAAGGCTCTTTTAAAAATGCATTATACCAATAATTTCCGCTTGAACGATAAAAAAATCGTTTGCCTTTTCCCAAAATATCTTTTAATCGAATTTTATTTTCTATAAGTTTCTTTATAATCGAAAAATTTTCTTTTGTTCCTATTTTCGCTAATCTATGTTCTATTTCATAGTTATTTGTTAATCCGTTTTTAGATAAAAGAAAATTATCTACTTTGGCATATTTTATATTAGAAAATGAGACATTATCTCTATAAAAAACAGAAGTATATATTTTACCTTCAATGCCTTTATTATTACATTCGAGTAAAGAAGTGCTTTGTGTCATTGTCTTAAAAATCGGACAACCGTCTCTATCGAAACTTGCAATTTTTATTTCTTCAAAATTATTTTTTAATAAAGCTCTTATTTCGCTTTGAGCTTTTGAAAATGTAATTGCATAAGTTATAATATAATGCAAATTTCTATTTCCTCTTAAAATATTATATCCAAGCTCTACAAAAATACTTGAAATTTCATTTTTATCGGAGTTTTTATAATATTTTAATAAATCCTTTTGACTTTTGCTTAATAAATTCCCATAAGGCGGATTTCCTATAACCAAATCGAATCCTATAAAATCTCCATTTTCGTTTAATACTTCGGGGAATTCAAGTCGCCATTCAAAAGCGTTTTTATATTCTTTACCGCTTAAAACCGAATCCAATTTTTTTCTTAATATCTGTATTCTGCCATAAGATTCAAAAGCTTCATCTTTTTCGTTTTCGTTTAATTCTTCGATTTCTAATAAATTTTTTGTATAGGTTAATCCGCTCAATAAATTTTTATCATCTATTAAATACATTCCGTATTTGTCTATATGCGCTTGAATTTCTTTTTCAAGACTGTTTATAGTTTTCGGAGCTTTCAAATTAAGAGTTAAATTTTCTTTTATCTCGTTAATTTTTATTTCAATCTCTCTTTTAGAATGTTTTGAATTTTCTCCGTCCGCATTTTTATATTTACCAACAAGGCATTTATAATCTTTAATTAATTTGTCTATCTTTGGAATATTCTTTAAAGAATCTTTCAAATCGAATCTTGAAATTATAGAATTTCCGCATTTAATATTTATGTCGATATTAGGCAAAGTTTCTAAATATTTATTTTCTATATCTCTATAATAACTATATTTTAATAATTCTATCCAAAGTCGAAGTTTTGTAATCTCGCAAGAATTAGGATTAATATCAACACCGAATAAATTATTTTCTATAATTTCTTTTTTAGCGAAAAATATTGTCCGCTGTATTTTATGCGAATCCGTATTTTCATGTTTCGGACGCTTATAATTATGAATATTATTTTCAGAATCTCTTATAACTATTTCATCGTTTTTAAGTTCTAATTTAATATCTTTTAATCTTCTGCCGTCCTCGTCTATAAGCAAACCTAAATTATATTTTATTAATAATAATTCGTTTAATGCGGAAACTAAAAAATGTCCGCTTCCAACCGCAGGGTCGCATATTCTAATTTCATTAAAAATTCTGTTCGCTTCTTTAATATCGTCTATTGCGTTATAAAGTTCATTTATATTTTTAGCCTTATATCCTTCTTCATTAAATTTATTTAAGACTATTTTTTGTATGCTTGTCGCACTTATATAATTTGTAATAAAACTTGGAGTATAAAAACTTCCGTCTTTATAACCGTTAAACTTTTCAAATATTAATCCCAAAACCGCAGAGTTAATAAGTTTATCGTAATTTGTTTTAATATTATTTTGTAAATCTTGCGAAGTCGTTGTAAAATC
>CAKVCG010000040.1 GCA_934725525.1 uncultured Brachyspira sp.
GGCGGTTCGGCTATAACTATGTATCTTTACATTAAAGGAAACAGAATAACGGGAAAATATTATTACGACAGCATTAAGCAGTTTATAGATATTAACGGAAATATAAACGGAGATACTTTTTATATTAACGAATTTGTTAATAATAATAAAATAGCCTCTCTAAACGGTAATGTTTCCGAGAATATGTTTTTTTCGGGAAATTGGGTATCGTCCGACAGAAATAATAGATTTAATTTCAACTTTTCAATATACGATTCTTCTTTCATAAACAAAGCGACTATTATTACTTCTTATTTAAATATAAATTTGGAAGGAAGCGGGAAATTTGAATCAAGCAGAGACGCGGTGGTTATAGAAAATCAAAAAAAGTCTAAAGTTTTGGATAAAATTTCAATCGATGTTGACGGAGTAAAATCTTTGGATGAAAACGGGATAGCCTCGATACTTAACGGAGAAATAATAACGGATTACAATAATTGGAGAAATAATTTATCGGAAGAAACTGATATTACGGTAAAACGAGAGATAAAAGTGTCGTATTTGGATGATAAGATAATATCTTTTTCTATAGATAATTATTCTTACGCTGGCGGAGTTCATGGAATAGACACATCTGTCGCCTATATTTATTCGATTGAAACGGGAAATAGAATCGGGACGAGATTATCGGATTTAATATCCAATTCAAAAGATATGGATTTGGTTAATTTAATGAAAAACAAATTATTAATGAATTATTCCGAAAGAGATTTTTTTGATTTTAATAATATAGAATTAAGCGACACTTTTGATATAACGCCAACGGGAATAAAATTTATTTATCCCGTTTATAAAATAGCGGGATATTCTTTAGGCATTATAGAAATTGAATTTACTTTTTCAGAATTAAAGCCTTTTATAAAATCAAACTCTCCGTTTTTTTATTTATTTGAATAGGTTATTTTTATGAACGATAAAGATATAGATAAAATAATGAAAGAACTTTTGAAAGTTACTAAAAGAATGCCAATGCCTGTAGTGACAGAAATTAAATTAGTGACAAATAGAGACGCTTATAAAATTTTAATATCTACAATGCTTTCTTTAAGAACTAAAGATTCTACTACAAGAGACGCTTCTATGAGATTATTTGAAAAAGCGGGAAATCCTAAAGATATGCTAAAATTAAGCGAAGAAGAAATAGCAAAATTAATTTATCCCGTAGGTTTTTATAGAGTTAAGGCAAAAAATATTTTAGAAGTATCTAAAACTATTATAGACGATTATAACGGGAAAGTGCCTGATGAAATAGACGAACTTTTGAAACTTCGAGGAGTTGGCAGAAAGGTTGCAAATTTGGTTGTCACGGAAGCGTTTGATAAATATGGAATTTGCGTTGATACTCATGTGCATAGGATATCGAATAGATTCGGATATGTTTCGACTAAAAAGCCCGAACAAACAGAATTTACTTTAAGAAAAAAACTTCCAAAAGAATATTGGCGAGTTTATAACGACACTTTGGTTATATACGGACAGAATATTTGCAAGCCTATAAATCCAATGTGCGATAAATGTAGCGTATCAAAATATTGCGATTATTTCAAAAACGAATATTCAAAAAATATTTAATTTTATATTGACTTTAATATTATAATTTAATAAAATATATTACAAAATTATTTACGGAGAAACAAAATGAAAAAGTTAATCTCTATTATATTATTTATTTCTTTTATTTTTATAACTTCTTGCAAAAATAATGCAAATTTATCGAGCGACACTATAGTTATAAATATGGGCGCCGAGCCATTAACCATAGACCCTAATTTAAATACTTTGAATGTGGTTTCTGCGATGCTCTTTCATACTTTTGAGAGTTTAACTAAAATAGACTCGAACGGCAATGTAGCGGCGGGCATGGCGGAAAGCTGGGATATATCCGAAGATGGCAGAGTTTATACATTTCATTTAAGAACGAACGCTAAATGGAGCGATGGAAAACCGTTAACCGCCCATGATTTTGAATATTCATGGAAAAGAGTGGTAAATCCAGAAGTTGCGGCTAAATATTCTTCGATGATGGAAATGATAAAAAATGGTAAAGAGGTAAACGAAGGTAAAATAAATTATAACGATTTTGCGGTTAAAGCGCTGGACGATTATACTTTTGAAGTCAATTTAGTCGACCCCGCCTCTTATTTTTTAGAGTTTATTACTACGGTAGGCATATTCTCTCCAGTTAGAAAAGATATAATAGAACAATACGGAGACGATTGGACTTTGAAACCAGAAACTTTTATTTGTAACGGTCCTTATAGAATGAGCGAAAGAGTTATGGACCAGTATATACTTTTTGAAGAAAATACGAATTATTACGCTTCGAATGAAACCATAGCAAAAAAATTAAGATTTTTATCTATGAGCGACCCTAGCACCGCGATTGCGGGCATAAGAAGCGGCAGTATTCATTTTTCGGCTCTTGAACCTCCGTCTACAGAAATAGATAGATTAAAAGAAGAGAATTATGTTGTTCTTAAAGACGGCGTAGGAACTTATTATTTATCTCTTAATATTACAAACGAAGTTTTAAAAGATAAGAGAGTGAGACATGCATTATCTTTGGCTATAGACAGAAATTATTTAGTTTCAAATGTTACTATGGGAGGACAAGCGGCGGCTCGCGGATTTGTTCCTAATACTATTGGAGGAATAAACGCTCCTTTTAGAGAAGAGTCGGGAGATTTAATTGATATTTACGATTATCAAAATAATATTCAAACCGCTAAAGATTTAATGGCAGAAGCTGGCTATCCTAACGGTGAAAATTTTCCCGTTCTTGAATTAAGGGTGTCTCCGGGTTTGCATGCCAATGTGGGCGAAGCCGTTCAAAATATGTGGAAGTCTAATTTGAATATCGATATAACTTTAAAAATTGACGAATATCCTCTTGTTGTTCAATATTTGCTTGAAAATAATTACGATATAGGCTCTATGGCTTGGAATGCGGATTATAGAGACCCAATGACGATGTTAGAAATTATGCTTACTGGCAATTCTTTCAATTATGGAGCATTCTCAAATCCTCAATACGATAAATTGGTTTCGGACGCTAAAAAAACTTCGGATAATGTAGCGAGAATGAATTATATGATAAACGCCGAAAAAATATTAATAGACGAAATGCCTTTAATCCCTCTCTACCATAGAGCTTTTACTTTAATGGTAAATCCTAAATTGAAGGGCATAGTATATAACGCTTTAGGAAAACATAAATTTAATTATTGTTATGTAGAATAAATTATAAAAATATTTATTAAATTTTTAATTTTAATAATCAATTAATTCTATAATTAGGTATATTAAATGTCCATAGTATTTGATAACGAGCCGTATTCTTTTATTGATGTAAGAGAGCAATCATTGTATGAAAATAATAGAATATATGTTTACAGAGTATTAAAAGATAATATACTTAAATTAAAATTAGAGCCCGGCGAAAAAATAAGCGAAGTTAAAATTAAGAATATATTTAAAGTAAGTCGTTCTCCCATAAGAGAAGCTATAGTTAGATTAACGGACGAATCTCTAATAGATGTATTTCCTCAAAAAGGCACTTATGTCTCGTTATTAGACCAAAAAATTATAGAAAATTCATTATTTATGAGGTCGGCTATTGAAAAAGAGATAATGAAAATAGTTTGTTCAAAAGATTTTAACACTAATGAATTAATAGATAATTTAGAGAACATATTTGCAAAACAGAAAAAAATATCAAATAACTATATGAAACAAGAAAATATAAAATTATTTTTTAATTTAAATGAAGAATTCCATAAAATCATATACAAATATGTGGATAAAGAAATAGCATTTGTGAAAATAAGGAGTTTTGATAATCATTATTCAAGATTTCATTTGCTTGAATCTTTGGCTAAAACTAATGTGCATTTTGCAATAGAACAACATAAAAAAACTATAGAAGCAATAAAAAGTAAAAATTATAAAATGTTATGCAAAGTTGAAGAAAATCTATTGGATAATTACAGAGTTAAATTAAAAACGGTTTATAATTTATATCCTCATTATTTTAAGTATAAAATATAAAAAATTTTTTAAAAAGACTTGACAAATATATTTTTTTTGACTATGCTATTTAGTATAACTTGTCGACTAATTAGACAAGTTATATAGTTAATATTTTAGGAAAAAAAACATGCCAGTAAAAAAGATTTCGGACGATGCAATAATACAAGCCAATATAACCGATAGCGGCGGGATAGCGATAGAAGTAAAATCTACGGTTAAACACATGTTTGAAAAACATATAATAAAAGCCGTTGAAAGCGTAGTTAAAGAATTTGAATATAAAAATATCGTTATAAATGTGGACGATTATGGGGCATTGGATTTTTGTATAAGAGCGAGAACGAGAATGGCTATCAGAAGAGCCTCAAAAAATTTATAGGAGTTAAAGATATGAATAAAAAAAATAATCCTTTTGTAAATTGTAGGTCATGGCTGTTCGCTCCCGCAAGCAACCCAAAGTTATTGTATAGCGCTCCCGTATATAATCCCGATGCCATAGTATTCGATTTAGAGGATGCGGTGGCTTTAAGAGAAAAAGAAGACGCGAGAGAATTATTGATAGAAGCTTTTAAAAGCGTAAATTATGGCAAAATACCGATTTTTGCCAGAGTGAATTCTATAAAGACTCCTTTCGGATTTGACGATATAGAATGTTTGGTTAAAGCGGGGATTAGAAATTTGCGAGTTCCTATGTGCGATACTCCAGAAGAAATAAAGGAGATAGACGAGTTTTTAAATAAAATAGAGTCTGAAAACAATATAGAAAAAGGAAGCGTGGTTATAGCCGCGGCATTAGAAACTCCTATAGGAGTATATAACGCGTATAAAATAGCAACCGCTTCAAATAGAGTTATAGGAATATCTTTAGGCGCGGAAGATTTTACAAGATGTCTCGGTATTGAAAGAACTAAAGATGAAGAAGAGCTTCTATACGCGCGCGAAAAAATAGTTCTTGAAGCCCATGCGGCTGGAGTGGCATGCGTTGACGGAGTATATACTAAAATAGACGATTTGGAAGGTTTTCAATTACAATGCGAAAGAGCAAGAAGTTTAGGATTTACTGGAAAAGCTTGCATACATCCATCTCAAATTCCTTATCTGCATAAAGCTTATATGCCTAAAGAAGAGGAGATAGAATATTCTTTGCAAGTTCTTGAAGTATCTAAAAAAACGGATATAAACGAAGGCGGAGTTATATCGTTAAACGGCAAAATGATAGATGTGCCTATAATAGAAAAGGCTCAAAAGATAGTGGATTTGGCTAAATTATCAGGGATGATTAAGGAATAAAATTATAATTTCAGGAGTAAAAAGTGAGTAAAAAAATAACAAACTCATTGGGAATAGAATTGCCAGAATATATAGAAGGCTACGGAAAAGTAAAACCGTTTATGGGAGCTTTTTATTATTATAACAAAGAAAACTATAAAACGGCATCAAGAAGAATAAAAAACCATAAACCCGAAAATAAAAAATTATGTTCGTCTATAAGAGAAGCCATAGAAAAAACGGGACTTAAAGACAATATGACTATTTCTTTTCATCATCATTTGAGAAACGGAGATGCCGTTATAATGCTTGTGGTTGAAGAGATAGCTAAAATGGGAATTAAAAATATAAGTATATGCTCTTCATCTTTTACAACCGCTCATGAAGGACTTTTGGAATATATAAAAAACGGAACAATAACTTCTTTATCCACTTCTGGTTTAAGAGGAGATATAGCCAAAGAAATATCTGTAAATAATATAATGAAAAATCCAGTTATATTTAGAACGCATGGAGGAAGAGCGAGAGCGATAGAGAGCGGAGAGGTAAAAATAGATGTGGCTTTTATAGGCGCTTCCGCATGCGATGAAGAAGGCAATATGAACGGAAGCGAGGGAAAAAGCGCTTTTGGAGCGATGGGTTATCCTATGATAGACGCTTTATACGCGGAGCATGTTGTCGCTATAACGGATAATTTAGTTAAATACCCTTTGCATAGAATATCCATACCTCAAATATATGTGGATTATGTCGTGGAAGTAGACTCCCTTGGAGACCCTAATTTAATAGCTACTGGAGCTACAAGAATTACAAAAAATCCAACCGAACTTCTTATAGCCGAAAAAGCGGCAAAAGTTCTTATAGGTTGCGGTTTAATAAAAGAAGGATTTTCTTTTCAAGCGGGTTCTGGCGGAGCTTCATTGGCGGTATGCAGATATTTAAAAGAATACATGGTAAAAAATAATATAAAAGGCTCTTTTGTTTCCGGAGGCATAAACGCTTATCTGTTGGAATTGTTTAAAGAAGGTTTATTTGAAAGTCTGCTCGATATACAAACTTTTGACGGAAGTATTGCAAACGCTATAGGAAACGAAAAAGGATATATTGAAATGTCCGCTTCAATGTATGCCAATCCTAATAACGGAAGTTGTGTCGCTCATAAATTGGATATGATGATGCTTTCTGCAACGGAAATAGATTTAAATTTTAATGTAAATTCGATTACGGGTTCGCATGGCATTATTATGGGTTCTATAGGCGGCGCTCCCGATACGGCAGCTGGCTCTAAAGTAACATTAATGACAGTTCCTTCCATAAGAAAAAGAATGCCTATAATAACGGATAAAGTTACAAATATAGTTACGCCGGGCGAAACTGTGGACATATTGGTTTCCGACAGAGGAGTATGCGTAAATCCTAAAAGAAAAGATTTAATAGACGAATTTGAAAAAAATAATATAGATAATATGAATATAAAAGATTTATACGATGAAGTTATTTCTTTAACGGGAATACCTGATAAAGTTCAATACACGGATAATATTGTAGGCGTTATAGAATATAGAGACGGAAGCGTAATAGATATAATTTATCAAGTTAAGCAATAAATAAAAAATATTTATAAAATAAACACAAGGAGTTAAATTATGAAAGTTTTATTAAAAATTTTCTCAATCTCTCTAATGCTTGTCGTTATAGCGTCATGTAAAGGCGCCGACAATGCATCCAATTATCCGACTGGAAATTTAGACTTTGTCGCGCCTGCAGGAGCGGGCGGCGGATGGGATTTAACTATCCGAACCGTAGCCAAAGTATTGTCGGATACAAAAATAGTTCCAGTTCCTATGCCCGTTAGAAACGCTACGGGAGCTGGCGGAGCCGTGCATTTAGGGGCGATGCAAACCAAAAAAGGCGATACGAGAACGATAACTGTTTTCTCTCCGCCTATCATTTTTATAAACTTAAACGGGACTACTCCCTATAGTTTTAGAAATCTAACGCCTCTTGCAAGCTTAATAGCGGATTATGCGGCGTTTGTGGTTCGAGCGGATTCCAAATATCAAAGCATTAACGATGTTATGGAAGCCTTAAAAAGAAATCCTAAATCGGTAAAAATAGGAGGACTTTCTTCCGTAGGCTCTATGGACCATGTCCAGTTTTTAATTATAGCTAAAGCCGCTGGAGTTAATAATCTTAATCAAATAGATTATATTTCTTTTGACGATGACGCGGCTACTCAAGTATTGGGCGGACATATAGATTTGTTCTCTACAAGTTTAGCCGATGTTATGGGACTCGTTGAAAGCGGAGACTTAAAAGTTTTAGCTCAAACTGCGGATAGAAGAATAGGGGAAGGAACAAAAGGGCAAATACCGACTTGCATAGAGCAGGGAATAGATGCCACTTTTGTTAACTGGCGAGGTTTATTCGGCGCTCCAGATATGCCAGAATACGCTTTCAATTATTGGACAAACGCTTTGGCTAAATTAAAAGATACGGACGAATGGAAAGCCGCATGTCGTCAATTCGATTGGGATGAATATTATCTTGATTCTGCGGATTTTGTCCAATTTTTGGAAAAGAACGAAGAGGACTATAAAGTCATAATGCAAGATATAAATATGTTAAAACAACAAAATTAAAATTATAGGTTCGGTAGATAAATAATAATCTTATTTGCCGAGCCCTATTAAGAAGTAAGAAAAATAAAAGATAGAATTTTTAAGGAGATAACATGACGATTAATTTAGTGACTTCGATAATAACGATAGCCGTAGGATTAACTTATATGATAATGGCTTTTAATTTTCCAGACGCTACTATAGGGCGTCCGATGGAACCGAAAATTTTTCCAATAATGTTGGGAATTGTTTTAACTATATTAGGATTGGCATTATTGATAGAAGAATTAATAAAAAATTCTAAAAATAAAGATGCAAATAAAGAAACGATTAAATTAAGCTTTGGAAATAACGGAAAGAAAATAGCGATTACGGTTATAAACGCGATAATATACGCTTTGCTATTTAATATATTAGGTTATATATTATCCACAATTATATTCCTTGAAATAGAACTTCTAATATTTGGAGGTTTGAAATCTTGGAAAGTTTCCACTATAGTATCCGTTATATTCAGTATAATCGCTTTTTTAATATTCAATACATTATTAGGTTTATATTTGCCAAAATTAGGACAATATTTTTAATTAAGGGGAATTAATTATGGAAAGTTTAAAATTTTTAGCGGAAGGTTTTGCCGTTGCAATACAGCCTATAAATATTATGTGGGTTACGCTTGGCGGAGTTTTAGGAACGATTATAGGAATGCTTCCTGGACTTGGACCAGCTACGGGAGTCGCTATTTTGCTTCCTCTTACATTCACTATGGGACCTGTCGCCGCATTAATTACTATGGCTGGAGTTTATTACGGAGCTATGTATGGCGGTTCAAGAGCTTCTATATTGATAAATACGCCAGGAGATGGAGCTGCGATTGCCGCTACTTTTGACGGTTATCCTATGGCTCTTCAAGGTAGAGCCGAGCAAGCTTTAGCTATTTCGGCTATAGCTTCGTTTATAGGCGGTATGGTTGCCACTATTATAATGACTTTTGTAGCCGTTCCCGTATCTCGTTTCGCTTTAAAATTCGGACCTGCGGAATATTTTATGTTATTCTTATTCGCATTATCCGCAACGGCTTCTATGAGCGAAGGAAATCCTATAAAAGGGTTTATTTCAATGATATTCGGGCTTATGGTAGCGACTATAGGAACAGACCCGCAATCAGGAGTTAATAGATTTACATTTGGAATCTTGGAACTTCAATCGGGCATAGACTTTTTAATCATTATTATAGCAATGTATGCTTTAGGCGAAGTATTAAAGAGTTTTAAGCATATAGAAGAAGGCAAGAAAAAAATGCAAACTAAATTCGGCAAAATATGGATAAGCATGGCGGAATGGAAAAGATGCATTATGCCAATAATAAGAAGTTCACCTTTCGGTTTTATAATAGGAGTTTTGCCAGGAGCCGGAGGAACTTTAGCGGCTTTAATGAGTTATAATAATGAAAAACAGCTTTCAAAACATCCCGAAGAGTTTGGAAAAGGAGCGATAGAAGGAGTAGCCGCACCCGAAGCCGCTAATAACGCCGCATCAGTAGGAGCTTTAATTCCTATGCTTGCTTTGGGAGTCCCAGGCTCGGGAACAACTGCCGTTATGATGGGCGCTTTGCTTATGTTGGGTTTACAGCCAGGTCCCGCTTTATTTACGACTCAAACTCAAATAGTATGGGGTTTAATTGCAAGCATGTTTATAGGAAATGTAATACTTGCCGTTGTAAATATACCTTTAGCTGGTCTTTTAGTTAGAGTGCTTTCAATTCCTCCTAAAGTTTTATATCCTATAGTTTTGGGATTAACATTTATAGGAACATACGCTATAAGTTATACTACTCATGATTTTTATATTCTTATAATATTCGGCTTAATAGGTTATTTAATGGGCAAAGCAAATATTCCGAGCAGTCCTATGGTTTTGGCGGTTATTATAGGAAATAGTATGGAGCAGTATTTTAGAAGGGCTTATAAAATTTCGGACGGAGATGTTTCGGTATTTGTTCGCTCTCCTATATGTATTATATTGTTACTACTTACTATAGCGTCTATACTCTATCCCGTAATAAAATCTATTTATAAGAAAAAGATGCAAAGCGAAAAATAAGAAAATTAGATTATATATACCGCTAAATTATTAAATAACCGTTTTCTTTTTTAGGAAGACGGTTATTTTTATAATTTAATAAAATCCTTCTTACTCTCAAAATCTTTTTTATCATAATCTTTCAAAGGAATTTTATTTCTTATAGCGCCGTAAATTGTAGGAACTATAATTAAAGTAAATATTGTCGATATTGAAAGTCCGCCGAGCAAAGCTATTGATAAAGGTTTATACATTTCGTTTCCGCTCTGCGAACCCAAAGCCATTGGAAGTATTCCAAGTATTGTAGTTAATGTAGTCATAAGAATAGGTCTTAATCTTCTATTGCCAGATTCTAAAGCCGCTTCATCTCCGTTTATATTTTTTTCTCTCATAAGTTGATTCATATAATCGATTAAAACGATTCCGTTATTTACTACTATTCCGACTAAAACTACGCATCCAATCGCGCTATATGCGCTTAAAGTAGTTTTCGATATAAATAAAGCGATTAAAGAACCTGCAAGCCCGAAAGGAACGGCTAAAGCTATAATTAAAGGCGCTATAAAAGATTCAAATTGACTTGCCATAATAGAATAAACCAAAACTAAAGCCAAAATTAAAGCTAAAATAAGTTGATTAAAAGCCTCGTTCATATCCTCAAAATCGCCCGCGTAATTTATAGATATTCCAGCGGGAACAAATATTTGATTATTCATTTTATCTTTAATTTCCGCCATAACTTCGTTTAAAGGTTTTCCGTCAATATTCGCGTAAACCGTTGTTACTCTTTTTCTGTCTTTTCTTTCTATAATTCTCGGACCGTAGCTTTTTACTATATCGGCTATAGAAGATAAAGGAATTAAAACTTCTTTTACGGGAACGCTTATTTTTTTAATATCTTCAATCGTCACTTTATCCGAATTTTCAAGTTGAACTGTTACATCAATATCATTCCCATCGGAATTTTTTGGCGTTATAGTGGTAGCCTTGTATCCTGCGAAACTCGTATTTATTATTTTTGCAATATCGTTTACTTTAAGCCCCATTTTTGCGGCAATATCTCTATTAACAAATATTTGCAATTCTCTATTTGATTCGTCTTCTTCAAGCCAAACATATTGTATTCCGCTTATATTTGAAATAGCGTTTACTACTCTATTTCCAAGTTCTTTAGCTTTAATCAAATCGTCCGTCAATAATTCTATTCTTAAAAATTCTCCTCTGTTTCTATCTCCACGCATAGAATCTAAAGACCATATATTTATCGTGCATGGATATACTCGAAGTTTATCTCTTATAATTTCTATATATTCGTTTATATTTTTTATTTTTCTATTTTTCTTGCTTTTAAGTTCAACTCTTATATTTGCCCAACTCGATTCGCTTCCCGTTCTTATTCTCGATTGAAATCTTTTTAAATCGTTTTTAATTATTTCTTTAATATCTTTTTCCATAAGAGAAACAAAAGACGCCGTTTGTTCGCTTTTCGTTCCAATCGGCATTGTAGCCATAATCATAAATTGTCCTTCGTCAGTTCTTGGAAATCCTTCTTTGCCTATAAATTTTAATCCTAAAGCTAAAATTATTATTGAAAATATAATTGAAGGAATCAATATTATTTTTTTATTTTTTATCGAAAACATTAATATTTTATTATAAATACCGCTTATATTTGAATGAATATATTTATTTGTTATAATTTCAAATTTGGAAAATATTTTTGATTTTTTAGCGCTCACTAATCTCGCCCCAAACATTGGAACTATAGTTAATGCGACAAGCAAAGAAGCTATCATTGATATTGCAACCGTAATGCATAAATCTCTAAACATTTGACTTGTCATTCCTTCAATATATAAAAACGGCATAAATACGGCTATTGTAGTAAAAGTGGACGCGCTTATCGCAAGAGAAACTTTATAAGCTCCGTTTATCGCGCTTGAATATTTTCCATAACCTTCGTTTCTGTAATAAAATATATTTTCCAAAACGACAATAGAATTATCAACCATCATTCCAATTCCTAAAACAAGTCCCGAAAGAGATATTACATTTAAAGTGATATTCATAAAATACATTAAAGTAAAAGTTATTATTATTGATAGAGGAATAGAAATTGCAATTACCGAAACGCTCCTTATATTCCACATATAAATCATAAGAATTATAATCGCAAATAATCCGCCTTGCCAAGCCGTTGATAAAACTCCTTTAATTGCATCGTTTATTCCATCCGCCGTATTAAACATTATTTCGTAATTCACGCCTTCGGGAAAATTATATTCTTCCAAATTTTTTTTGACATTATTTGCGACTTCAACCGTATTCGCTCCCGATTCTTTATTTACGGCTATTGAAACGGATTCTTCTCCGTTGATTTTTACTATATTAATTTCATCGTCATAGCCTTCGTAAACTTCCGCCAAATCTCTAACTTTTATTATCGCTTTAGAGCCGTAATTGTTAGTTTTTAATGCTACCGAAATATTTTTTATATCGTCTACGCTTTCTATCTCGCCCATAGTTCTTATTGTATATTTATAAAAACCATGATTTGCCTGTCCGCCGACTAAATTATTATTATCTCTTGAAAGAGCTTCGGATATTTGATTTATATTTATATTATAGGCTTTTAATCTATTCAAATTAACATCTATTTTAATTTGTCTTTTCAATCCTCCTCTCGTTTCGGCTTGAGCTACGCCTTTAGCCTGTTTTATTTTAGGAGCGATTTGATTTTCGGCTATATTATACAAAGAGGCTTTATCTTCCAAACCGTAAATTGCAACCTCCATTAATGAAGTGTCGTCAGTCGCGAATTTTCTTATATTCGGTTTATCAGCGTTATCAGGAAGCAAATCGTATATTCTCTCCAAAGCCTCTCTTATATCTTCGCTTGCCTCTCTTAAATTAACTCCCCAATTAAACTCGACCATTACATCGGAAGAATTTTCTCTCGAGTATGATGTTATATTTTTTATATTATTAACCGTTGCAATAGCTCCTTCAACAATTTTTGTAATCGATTTTTCTATCTCTTCTGGTCCCGCGTTTCTATATATTGTCCGAATGCTTATATAAGGCATTTGCATATTTGGCATAGAATCAATCGAAAGACGCGATAAACTTATTAATCCTAATATCAAAA
>CAKVCG010000041.1 GCA_934725525.1 uncultured Brachyspira sp.
TATAGGGAGAAAATAATGACTGTAAAATTAACTATAGAAAACGCTAACGAAGATTTGATAAAAGCTATAAAAAGTATAGTAAAAGTTGCAAATGCAGAAATTAAGATAACGAAAGAAAAAATTCCTGCTTGGCTTAAAGAAGCAAAAGACATGGAAAAAAATCCTCACAAATATAAAACTTATAAAAATGTTGACGAAATGTTTGAGGATATTTTGAAATGAAATACGAAGTTCAATATTCTAAAGAATTTAGGAAAGGCTTAAAGAAATTAAAAAACGATAAAAATAGTTTAAATCTTGTAAGAAATATAATTAAAAAATTAGCAAATAACGAAATATTAGAATCAAAATATAAAGACCATAAATTAATTGGAAAATATGCAGGTTTTAGAGAATGCCATATAAAGCCCGATTTACTTTTGATATACAAAAAAGAAAATAACGCTTTAATACTCGTATGCATTGCTATAGGTTCGCATAGCGATTTATTTTAATTAAATAAATAATTATAAATAGGTTAATTTGTCCGCTTTATAGTTTGATGGAGGAGGATATGGAGTTTATTATTAATTATGAGTTGGAGTTTAGGGTTTAGTAGGAGTTCTTTTTTTGATAATAAAAGAAAAAATTGGTTGATAAAATTACAAATAATGTTAATGAGATTTTGAAGGTTAGAAGTAAAAATTCAAATGAGGATGTGTCTAAAATTGAGGGAGAAATTGATAAATTAACTTATAAATTGTATAATTTGAGTAATGAAGAAATTGAAATAATTGAAGAGCGTTAAATATGCAAAATACGGTAGAAAAAGAAACTAAATATACATTTGTAATAAACAATAAAAATTTAGAATTTGAGATTATAGTTAATGATGCGATTTATGATATTGATAATAAATATATGTTAGGCATTATCAATGATTTTGAAGAATATAAATGGAGATTAGATTATTTTATTGATTTTATAATGGGTAATATACATGAAACCGCTTTAACTATTAAAGAGAAAGATTGCTATATAGATAAAGAAGAATATGCCAAAATTATTGAAGCCTCTTCTAAAAATATAAATTTGACAGATAATAAACTTGGAGAAATAGGCGAGATAGTATTATATGGAATAATGAGAAGATATTATTCTGCATTTAAGCTTGTCCCAAAAATATTTTATAAACAAAATAAAAATATGTATGCTCAAGGATTTGACAGCGTTCATATAACATTAGAAAATGAAGATATATTATTATGGCTTGGGGAAGCTAAATTATGGAAGAATATAAAAGACGCTATGACTAATGTATATGAGACACTTAAAGAGCATTTAGAAAAAGATTTTATTAAAAAAGAACTTGCTTTTGCTTATAATAATGAAGATTTTAAATCTTTAGAAAATGAACCATCAATAACAAAAGAACATTATTTAAAATTAAAAGATATGTTAAATACTACAAAATCTATTGATAATTTAAAAGAATATTTGCATATACCAATATTAATAATATACGAATGCAATATAACAAAAAATGTTAAAGAAAAATCGGAAGAATATAAAGAATATGTAAGAAATTTTATTATAGAAAAGTCTAAAGAATTCTTTAATAATTTAAATGAAAAAATAACAGATTACTATAAAAATATAAGTTTTCATTTAATATTATTTCCTATACATGATATAGAAGAAGTAAGAAATAAATTTAAATGTAAAATAGAGGCTTATAGGTGTTAATAGGCGAATTTGACTTATTTGACGAGTGTAAAAAAATTAATTCATTATTTAATGAAAACAATGATAATAAAGCGAGAGAAGAATTAATTAATTTATTAGATTTTATTCAAAGTAATAATATAGATTTAAAAGAAGAACCTATAAGTAATACTCAATTTTTTACTCATTTAATAAGGAAATCTGGCATATATCCTTATTTAGAAAAATATATTGAAACGGCTATATTTGAAGATAAATTAGCTTATAGTTTATTCAATCTTAATATAAATAATGAAGATATTATTTTGCATATAGAACAATCGAGAGTTTTAAAATTACTACTCAAAGGAGAAAATATAGTATTAAGCGCTCCCACAAGTTTTGGTAAAAGCTATATAATAGACGCTTTAATATCAATTAAAAAATCAGAAATGGATAATATATTAATTATAGTTCCAACTATAGCGCTACTTGACGAAACAAGAAGACGGATATATTCAAAATTTAAATCTGATTATAATATAATAACGACTTCAAAACAAGAGATAAAATCTAAAAATATATTTATTTTGACACAAGAAAGAGCTTTATCATATATACAAAATGAAGTAAGATTTCCATTAAATTTATTTATTGTAGACGAATTTTATAAAATTAATGATAAGGATGATTATAGAAGTTCTATACTTCAGAGAGTCGTTTTATATTTTAAAAGTATTTCGACACAACAATATTTTTTATGCCCTAATATATATGATATTAAAGGTATTTTTATAGAAGATATGAAATTTGAAAAATTGATTGATTTTAAAACTGTAATTCATAATGAAGAATATATAGAAAATATAGAAAGAGTAATTATTAATGAGAATGAAATATTATCTTTATATAAAATATTGCCTCTTTATAATAATATAAAAGAGTCTGAAACTGTAATAAAAAAACTATTTAAATTACTAAATAAATATGCAACAAAAGTTAATGAAAAAAACTTAATATATGTTTATAAGATTAATACTATAAAATTTATAAGTATTATGTTGTCTAATTTTAATAAAAATTTTTTGAAGATAAATATTGAAGACGATATAAAATTATTTATAAATTGGGTAATTGATAATTATACTAAAGATTGGTACTTAATAGATGCCTTAAAATATGGTATTGGTATTCATAATGGTAGAATTCATAGGTTTTTGTCTCAAATACAAGTAAATCTATTTAATAAAAAGAGTTTAAATACTATAATTGCAACTTCTTCTATTATAGAAGGCGTTAATACTGAAATTAAAAATATTTTTATATGGGATATGAGAGAAAATAAAAAAGTTATAAATTTTTTCAAATATAAAAATATAGTTGGGCGTGCTGGAAGAATGAATAAATATTTTAAAAGTAACGCCTATAGATTAACTGAAAAAAATTTTAAACCTAAAGATAAAGATTTAAAAATAGATATAGAAATTAATACTCAAACATTATTTGATTATAAAGATAATTTATTTTCTAAATATATGACAGACAACATGAAAAGAGAAATTGATGATTTTCAAAATAAAATGATAGAAAAAATAGGCAATTCCGAATTTTATAAAATTACAAGTGAAAATTTGATTAAAAATGATAGAAAAACGGTATTAGAGATAACAAATAATTTATCAAATAAAAAACAAAATGATATAAATAAATTAATAGAACAATTAAAGCCATTTGAAAGTGAAGAATGGAAAAATAATCATGAAGCGTTATATTCTATATTAAAACAATATAGTAATATAATTTTAAATAAATTATATATTAATTTTAATAAAAATAGTGATAATGGTAAATTAATTAATATATCAAAAGCTATAATTTTTATTTCGTATAATTGGGATAAAACTATTTTAGAAATTGTAGATAATTTAAAAAGTATAAATTTAAGTATAGACGATTATTTTATAACGGAAAGCTTTATAACTTTTAATTTATATAATTTATTTTCTGATATTGATACTATACAAAAAATTGTTTTAGGAGATAATAAATTAAATTTATCGCCATTTGTAATAAAACTGCAAAGTGCATTTTTACCTCCTCATGTTTATACATTAGAAGAATTCGGGCTTCCAAGAATGTTATCAAAAACAATAGATAAATCTGATATAATAAAATTTGGTTTCAATGATAATAATGTAGATATAAATAAAACACTTGAAAGGTTTAAAGAAAATAAAGATAAAATAAAAGAATTATTTGATAAAAATTCATTTGATTATTATATACTAAAATATTTTTATGATGGCATAAGCGTTGATTTTTAATGTAATTTTAATAGTTATATTTCACTTCATTTAGTTTGGATTGCTTCAGCAGAACCTCGCAATGACTTTGTATAATTTGACTGATATAGGAGATGGAGTTTATTATTGGTTATGAGTTGGAGTTTAGGTTTTAGGTAGAATACAATTAACTACTGAACAATTTTTTATTTATCATAATGATATTTGCATGAAGTAATAATTAGTTTTTCATTTTCTATATGATAAACCAATCTATGCTCCAAATTAATTCTTCTCGAATACAAATCTTTTTTATCGTATTTTAATTTTTCGGATTTTCCTATTCCGCCATAGGGATTTTTTATTATATCTTTAATTAATTCATTAATCTTTTTAACCATATTTTTATTTTCACTCGCCCAATAAATATATTCTTCCCAAGCCCTTTCGTTAAAAACTATTTTCATTTTTCAAATTCTTCTAATTCCTCGATAGTTTCCGTTATTAATTTTCCGTTATTTTCCATATCGAGCGCTTCGTCAAGATATTCGTTGGATTTTATCAATTCTATAACTCTTGTAATATTTTCTTCGGGCATTTTGTCTATAATTTGAATTAATTCTTCTTTAATCGTCATAAAATTCTACTTAAAAAATATTTCAATTTTGTAATATGTTTCTTTCTTCAAAATAAAGCGAGATTGCAATTTTAAGTTCTTTCAAAGCTTCTTCTTCCGTTTTTCCAAAAGCGCTTATCGAGTCGAGTTCTTCGGCTATCGCAATATATCCTTCGTCTTCTTCGCTAAAAAATATTTTTATCGTGTATTTCATAATTACTCCTCGAGATTATATTTCTTTATAATATTTAAGAATTGTTTAATTTGATAAGGTTTAACCTCTCCATTAACATTTTGTATATTTAATAATTCTTTAACTCCAAGCCTCGAATATAATCTGTGGCTTCCTCTTTGTCTTTTGCATACAAATCCAAAATATTTTAGTATTGAGCAAAAGTCGGCATATTTAATATTTTTTATTATTATTTTTTAATTTGTTAATAATTTCTTTTTTATTCATATTTTTTAATTATACAATTTAGAATTATAAAATCAACTATTTATTAATGCAGATTTTATATTTGATTTGTCCACTTTACGGTTTGACTGAAGAGAAGACGGAGTTTATCAGAAGTAAGATAAATATACTTTAATTAAAATTTAATATAATTAACATAATATTTAAAAAATCGTTGACTTTTTTAAAAATATCATTATATTTATTGTCGCTAATTATAGAAATTTTTTATTTTTTATAATACATTAAATTTTTAATTATTAATAAAATTTTGAGTTTTAATTGCCGTGGCTGATAATCTATTTATTGAAAAATTAAACTCTCTTTTATCGAGGGTTTCTCTTATCGATATATTGAGAGATAAATATAAAGTCGTTCATAGAGGCGGAAGTCAATATTTCGTTCAATGTCCTTTTCATAAAGACGGACAGGAAGCAAATCCTTCGATGTCGGTTGACGATTCAAAAGGATTATATCAATGTTTTACTTGCGGCGCTAAAGGAAATACGATAACCTATCTTAAAGAAAAAGAAGGAATGGATTTCAAAGAAGCCGTTAAATATCTCGGAAATAGATTTTCGATAGACACGAGCGATTTCTTTTCGGCTAAAAACTCGCAGAAAGAACAAATATATTTGGAAAGCAGAAGAATAAACAGAATGGCTTGCAATTTTTTTGGGAAAAATCTTCTATTAAAAGATAAAAACGGAGATTACTTTTATAAAGAAGCCGTTCAATATTTGAAAAATAGAAAAATGCCTTTCTCTATAATAAAAGAATTCAAAATCGGATTCGCTCCGCCAAGTTGGGACGCTCTTATTAAATCTCTATCTTCAAATAAAATTAGCATTAAAAATATGTATGCGTTGGGTCTTGTAAATGTTAGCAAAAATAATCCAAATCATTTTTACGATAATTTTGTAAATAGAATAATGTTTCCTATTATTAACGAAAGAGAGGAAATCATAGGATTCGGCGGAAGAAGTATAGACGGGAAAGAGCCTAAATATTTGAATTCAAAAGAGAGTTTGATTTTCAAAAAGAAATCTTGCCTTTACGGAATAAATATCGCCAAAAAATATATTATGAAAGAAGACGAAATTATATTAGTCGAAGGTTATATGGACGCTATAGCCTGCCATAAAATGAATATTAAAAACGTTGTCGGTTCTTTAGGGACGGCGATAAGCGAAGAGCATGCAATCGAAATAAAAAAATACACAAATAATGTAGTTTTGGCTTTGGACGGAGACGAAGCGGGAATAAAAGCCACTCAAAAAGCTATATTAATACTCTTGAAATTCGATTTAAAATTGACTATACTATCTATAAAAGAAACTAAAGATTTGGACGAATATTTTACAATTCATAATAAAAACGGTTTTGATAATTTACATAAAAATAGGCTCAATTGGTATGATTTTATTGTAGAAACTTGTATAAAAGGAGAAAAAGAGCCGAATAATCTTTCGATAGAAGAAAAGTTGAAAATTGTGAATATTCTTTATAAATATTTAAACGAATTAAAAAGCGAAACGGAAAAGCAAATGATAATATCTCATATAGCGTCAAAACTTTCTATAGACAAAGAGGCTTTCAATAAAGATTATATAAATTCGTTTAAAGAAAATAGAGATAATAAATTTTTAAATTATAACTCGAATAATTATGTTTTAAAAAATAAAAATATAAAAACCGATAATAATTTTTATTATGAAAATAGCTTAATATATTTGCTTGCTTTGAATCCGTCTTTGATAAAAGAGGCAGAAAGAGAAATAGGAGTTGACCTTTTTAAGAAGGATATAACCAAAGAATTTTATATAAGACTCTTGACTCTTGGCAAAGACGCGACATCGGAAGACGCTTTAAATATACTCGGAAACGAGAATATAGCGAATCGAATAAAAAGCAGGGAAAATTTATATAAAGACAATATTAAAGAAAAATTGGAGGAGCTTATTATTAAAATGAAAAGCGGCGATTTGGACTATAAAAGGAAAGAACTTTTAAATAGCAATTCTATTCAAAATAAAGATGGTTTCGAGTCTATATGCGCGAAAGCAAGAGAAATTCATTTACTTAATAAGCAAAAAGAAGAATTACATCAAGGAAGTTAAATATGATTGACACTACTATTGATAAAACTATAGAAGAAGATTGCGACCTTTTAATAAAAAATGAAAAAATAAAAAAATTATTGGAAAAAGGAAATATAAATAAATATCTGACTTACAAAGAAATCAATAGCGCTATAGATAATGTTGATTCCGATGTTATAGATATTTTATTTCAATTATTAAGCGCAAGAAATATAGCCACAGTCGAAGATAAAATAGAATTTGAAAACCTATCAAAAGAACAAAATAAAATTGACGATGCGGGTAAATTTATACATGTTGAAGATAAAGTTGGTAATAACGACGATCCAATAAGATTATATTTAAAAGAAATAGGAAAGGTTAATCTCCTTACGCATGACGATGAGGTTGACTTCTCTAAAAAGATAGAATCTGGCGAGTCGGAAATTGAAGGTATTATATTAAATACTCATCTTGTAGTCGGAGAGGTGTTAAATACTATAAAAAATGTTCAATTAGGAAGAGTTTATATTCATGAAATATTGGAGCCTCCGAGAATATATAATGTATCTACGCATGAAAAAAGAAAATTAGAAAGAAAATACAAGAATTTTGAAAAAGAATATACAATATTGGCAAAAAAATATCTATCTTTAGACAAACGTATAAAAAATTCTACGGCACAAAAAACTATTAAGAACTTAACTAAAGACCAAATTAAAATTAAAGAAAATATAGTAAAATTACTTACTAAAGTTAAATTAAATAGAATGGAAATAGAAAGAATATCTGAAAAATTAAAATTCTATTTGTATAGAATAAATCAAATAGAAGAATATTTTAACAAACTAAAAAAAAGATATTATAAAAATATAGAAGACTTTGAAAACTATTATAAAGAGGTAAAAAGCGGCAATAAAGATATATTTATAAGACTTGTAGATGAATTCAATATAAATCCAGAAGCCATAGAATCCGTTATAATAAGTTTCCATAACGCTCAGGTCCGTATAGAAAATATTTATGACGAAATTCGAGTTGATAAAGAAACTTTAACCGAATGGGTTAGAAAAATAGATTCTTCAAGAAGAAAGATGGCGCAAGCTAAAGACCATATAGTAAAAGCGAATTTGAGATTAGTTATAGCGATTGCCAAAAAATATGTTAATAGAGGGTTGCATTTTTTTGATTTGGTTCAAGAAGGCAATATAGGTTTGATAAAAGCGGTAGATAAATTCGAATACAAAAAAGGTTATAAATTTTCAACTTATGCGACTTGGTGGATTCGTCAGGCAATTACTCGTTCCATAAGCGACCAAGCAAGAACTATAAGAGTTCCCGTTCATATGATAGAACAAATTAATAAAGTTACAAGAGTTTTAAGACAATATATGCAGCAATATGGCAGAGAACCTTCAATACAGGAAATAGCAAAAGCTTTAGGATGGCCCGAAAGTAGGGTTAAAAGCGTAAGAAATGTGGCAAAAGACCCCGTTTCGCTAAATGCCCCTATAGGAGATGAAGATGACACAATACTCGGAGAACTTATAGAAGATAAGGAATTCGACAGCCCACAAAATATAACCGCTTTTAAAATCCTTCAAAAACAAGTGGATTCTATTTTAAGCGACCTTCCGCAAAGAGAACAAAAAGTTATAAGAATGCGTTTTGGATTAGATGATGGATATAGTCATACTTTGGAAGAAGTAGGATATGTATTTAAAGTTACAAGAGAGAGAATAAGACAGATAGAAGCAAAAGCTATAAGGAGACTAAGGGCTACTTCAAAAAAGAAAAAACTCAAAGATTTCTTGGATTCATAAATTTTTATGATTTTTATTTTACAACTAATAATTATATATATTATAGCAATTTATCGCTACGTTATAGAAAATCGTTATAATAAATTAAAATTATTATTAATTAATACATATTTGCAATTGACAATTATAATTTATTTTACTATACTATATATATAAAAATAATTTTACATGAAATTTGGGATTTCTATGGATTATATGCAATCTTACAGAGAAAAATTAACGATATTGGAGAAAGACAAATAAAATAATTTAGAAATAAACTCGTAATTTATTATATAATTTTTAAATTAAAATTAAAGGAGAAGCAAATGTTTAAAACAACTGAACAACACGAAGAATTTCGTGCTAAGGTCAGAGCATGGGCGGAAGAAGTGGTGAAGCCCATAGCTGTAGAGCTTGACCTAGATAACAAATTCCCTGACGAAGCCGTTAAGGAAATGGGAAGAAAAAAGCTCGACATAATGGGCATACCTTATGAGAAGAAATACGGAGGCGCTGGTCTCGATGTCATAAGTTATGCTATCGCGGTAGAAGAGCTTTCAAGAGTTGACGGCGGAGTGGGAGTTATTCTATCGGCTCATACTTCTTTAGGCGCCTACCCTATTGCCGCTTTCGGAACGGAGGAACAAAAGAAAAAATATTTAACTCCTCTCGCTACGGGAGAAAAAATAGGCGCTTTCGGTTTGACAGAACCTGAAGCGGGTTCCGATGCGGGCGGAACGGAAACTACCGCGGTATTGCAAGGAGATTATTATATATTAAACGGCGAAAAAATATTTATCACAAACGCTCCTAAAGCGGATATTTATGTCGTATTTGCCGTTACTACTCCGGGCATTGGCACAAAAGGTATCAGCGCTTTCATCGTTGAAAAAGGATGGGAAGGTTTTGAATTCGGAGAACATTATAACAAATTGGGTATTCGTTCTTCGTCTACCGCTCAATTATTATTTAGCGATGTTAAAGTTCCTAAAGAAAACCTACTCGGCAAAGAAGGACAAGGTTTCAAAATAGCGATGCAAACTCTTGACGGAGGTCGTATAGGAATAGCGGCTCAAGCGTTGGGAATAGCTCAAGGCGCTTACGAAGCGGCTTTGGAATATTCTAAAGAAAGAATACAGTTCGGACGCCCTATCGCTCAACAACAAGCGATTGCATTCAAACTTTCCGATATGTATACAAAATTGCGCGCCGCTCGTTTATTGATATATAGCGCCGCTTATTTGAAAGAAGCCCATGAACCTTACGGAGTAGAAGCCGCTATAGCTAAACAATACGCTTCCGATATAGGTTTGGAAGTGGTTAATGACGCTCTTCAAATTCACGGTGGAAACGGATATATTAAAGGCGCTTATATGGTTGAAAGAGCCTACAGAGACGCTAAAATCTGCACAATTTACGAAGGAACTAACGAAATTCAAAGAGTGGTTATTTCCGCATCTATACTCGGCAAAATGCCTAAAGCTCCAAGCGGCGGAGGTGGAGGCGGACTTATCGTTAAGAAAGGTCCTATCACTGGCGAAAGAAGAAATATCGTATTCAAAGACGGTTCGGCTCAAGACAGAGTTAACGCTTTGGTTTCAGCTTTACAAAAAGACGGCATAGACTTCTCCGTTGGAATTGACATTAATACTCCTATAGTTGACGCCGAAAGAGTGGTAAGTATGGGTAAAGGTATAGGAGGAAAAGAAAATATCAAATTGGTTGAAGAATTGGCTAAAGCTGCTGGAGCGGCTATCGGTTGTTCTCGCCCTGTAGCTGAAGAATTGAGATATTTGCCTATAAACAGATATGTCGGCATGTCTGGACAAAAATTCAACGGCAATTTGTATATAGCCTGCGGTATTTCTGGAGCGAATCAGCACTTGAAAGGAATTAAAAACGCGGCAATAATAGTCGCTATAAATATTAAAGCGAACGCTAAAATATTCAAAAACGCCGATTACGGAATAGTGGGAGATGTTAAAGAAATTTTGCCTCTACTCGCTAAAGCTTTGGATACTGGCGCTAAAAAACCTGCCGAAGTTCCATTCAAGAAAATGAAGAGAATAGCTCCTAAGAAAACGATAGAGTTGCCTAAATTGTATGTATGCACAGGTTGCGGTTATGAATATAATCCTTTAGTAGGCGACCCTGAAGCGGAAATATTGCCAGGAACAGAGTTTAAATCTCTACCTGACGAATGGGTATGCCCTGAATGTAGCGAAGAAAAATCCACATTTATAGAGGGTTTTTAATATTTTAATAATTAAGGTAAATTAAAAAACTAACAGGAGGAAAATTAATGCATTGCGTTAGAAAAGTAACAGAAGATTTATATTGGGTTGGAGCGAACGAACATCGCTTAGCCCTATTTGAAAATGTGCATCCTTTAACTAAAGGCGTTTCATATAACTCTTATCTTTTAATGGATGATAAAACGGTTCTTTTCGATACCGTTGACTGGGCTGTTTGCAGACAATTTATAGACAATATAAAATATGTTTTAAACGGCAAAAAACTCGATTATATGGTTATCAATCACATGGAACCAGACCATGCGGCTTGTATTCAAGAGGTTTTACTTCGCTATCCAGAAACTAAAGTAATATCTACCGAAAAAGCTTTCATGTTCATGGACCAATTCGGATTTACCGTTCCAGATAGCCAAAAAATACAGGTTAAAGAAGGAGACACTCAAAAATTCGGAAAGCATGAAGTTTTATTCGTAGCCGCTCAAATGGTTCACTGGCCAGAAGCTATGGTAAGTTTCGACACTACGAACGGAGTTTTATTCTCCGCGGACGCTTTCGGAACATTTATAGCTTTAGACGGAAAATTATTTGCGGACGAAGTTAATTTCGACAGAGACTGGCTTGACGAAGCGAGAAGATATTATACCAACATCGTTGGTAAATACGGTCCTCATGTTCAGCATCTCCTTAAAAAAGCGGGCGGAATCATAGACAAAATTAAAATATTCTGTCCTTTGCATGGTCCCGTTTGGAGAAAAGACTTAGGATATATACTCGAAAAATACGACAAATGGAGCACTTATGTTCCAGAAGAAAAAGGCGTTCTAATCGTTTACGCTTCTATGTATGGAAACACGGAAGATATGGCGGGAGTTCTTGCGGCTAAACTTGCCGATAAGGGAGTGACAAATATAGTTATGCATGATGTGTCAAGCACGCATGTATCTTATTTGATTTCCGACACTTTCAAATTGAGCCATGTCGTTTTGGCATCCGTTACATACAATTTGAATATTTATCCGCCTATGTATGAATATTTGCATGATATGAAGGCGCTTAATCTTCAAAATAGAAAATTTGCCATCATAGAAAACGGTTCTTGGGCTCCTAAATCGGGCGCTTTGATGCAAGAGTTTATAGAAAATAACCTCAAAAAGTCCGAAGTATTAGACGCTCAAGTTTCGGTATCTTCTTCTATGAAAGACGCCAACATAGGCGAAATGGACGCTTTGGTAGACGCTATAGTAGAATCTATCAAAAAATAACGCTTTTTAATTTAATGATTAGTTAGAAAGTTTAAGAATTAAAGCCGATGTAGAATTAATAATTTTCCATCGGCTTTTTATTTACCGTAATTTAAATTAAATAATCAAACATTAGACATTTTGAATATATTAAAAACATCCTCTCGATTTAATTTCCTAAATCTTTTGAATTCCAAAGTTTCTTTTTTAGTAGCTCTGTCGATTAATTCGTTTATAACCTCTTCGCTTTGTATTCCTATTTTAAGTTCGGTAAAATTCGTAGGCATATTTATTTATTTAAAATATCCTATAGTTCTTTCGATTCCTTTTAATCCCGTTTTATCTTTAATATCCTATACATTTTTCGCAAACTGAATAAATCTTTCTTTTTTGTCTTTATAACAATATTTAGTCCAAGAACCTCACTATTTATATATTTACATATATTTATATGTCTATATTTTATAAAACTATC
>CAKVCG010000042.1 GCA_934725525.1 uncultured Brachyspira sp.
ATTCATCAAGGTTTTGTTGAAATGTCTAATGTTAAAGTCGTTGATGAAATGGTTGATATGATTGTGGCGCAAAGAGCTTACGAAATGAATTCAAAAGCCGTGCAAACAAGCGATAATTTGCTTGCTACGGTGGTAAACTTAAAAAGATAAATAATTAAATAATAATTTAAAATGCAGAAAGAGATATTTTTAAAATACCTCTTTTCTGTATATTTTCCCATAAGAGATTTGATTTTTCACATAAAGTAAATTCAACATTCTATATTCTTGTTTAATACTTTTAGCGTAAGATTCTCCTTTTTTATTATAATCATGCCCAGCATTATAATATCTAAGAGAATTTTCAATATTGCCTTCAAACATTCCAAGTAGTTTATTAATAAATCTAACGCCAAGTATTATATTATCTCTTTTTTTATATCGGTTTAATTTTGGATCAACATCCCTATTCGCTATAGGCGTTATTTGACAATAGCCATAAGCGTTTTTCCTCGATAAAGCCGTAGGAACAAAATCGCTTTCAACTTTAATCAAAGAGACCATTAAAAGAGGGTCCACATTATAATCCAAACAAATATCGAAAACATCTTTTATAAACCAAAAATCTTGATTATAATGATTGGCTATATTTCCTATAAGAACAGCCAAGTCGTCGGATGAAGAATAATCTTTAATATTAAAATCATGCGTCTCTAAGCTAAAATCTCCGATTAAAAACATTATTAATACTATAACTCTTTTCATAAACCTACCCCTTTATTGTATGTAATATTTTAATCGATAATAAATAAAAAGAATCTATTGAATAACTAAATTATACTATATTACGATAATAAAGCAATAAATAAATTTATTTGAGTAAACATAATATTAAATTAATAT
Source organism: uncultured Brachyspira sp. (assembly GCA_934725525.1). Classification (GTDB taxonomy): domain Bacteria; phylum Spirochaetota; class Brachyspiria; order Brachyspirales; family Brachyspiraceae; genus Brachyspira. The sequence continues at coordinate 883 of CAKVCG010000042.1, forward strand.
ACCGCTACATTATAATATAATAATAGTATATATATGTATCATAATAAGTATTGATTTCAATTATATTTATGTTATAATTAAAATACAGTTTAATTTTTTATGGAGGTAAATTATGCCACGTGTTATAAATAACGATTGTGTAGCCTGCGGTTCATGCTTGCCTGAATGCGCTTTCGGAGCTATTAGCGAAGGAGATATTTATGTAATAGACCCTGACAAATGCACAGATTGCGCTGCTTGCGAAGCTGTTTGTCCAAGCAACGCTATACATCAAGCTTAGTCTGTTACGGATGGCATACGGGGCGGGTTTTTAACCTGCCCTTTATTTTTAATCTAATCGAAAATTTTAAAATAAACTTCAAAGGAATTTTAATTGATAAATAATACTTATGCATTTATTCTCTCTTATAATAAATATAAAACTTCCACAATAATCGCTTCGTTTCTTACAAGAAATTCCATAATAGAAGCAATATGCTATAGAGCTAAAAAAGACTCAAAAGCGTTCGGGTCTGATTTTGAAAGCGTATCAAAAATGCAAATAACTTTATATCAAAAAAAACAGCCTAATTTATCAATATTAAAAGAATCTTCAATAATAAAAAATTATAATTCGCTGGAAAAATCAATTTATTCTTCGCTTGCAGTTTTTTATATAAGAGAAATTTTATTATATTCGGCAAAAGATTTTGACGAAAGATATTTTATTCTTATGGAAAAAACCTTAAACGCTATGGAAGAATTGGAAGAAAATAAAAATGCATTATTAAAAAATTATCTAAATATACTTTTAAGAGCTTTTGAAATGAAAGTTTTGCATATATTGGGAATATCGCCGCAATTAGATTCATGCGTTTTATGTTCAAATATCAAAGCGAATTTTTATTCAATATCTGAAGGCGGAATTATATGCGATAATTGTAAAAAGACTCTAAAAGACGCTATTGAACTTGATAAAAACGACATTAATTTTATGAGAATAATAAAACGAACTTCTTTAATCGATATAATTAAAAATAAAGAAATAAATAATTTTTATTCAAATTCAATAAGCAATGTAAGAGATATAATGAATAAATCTCTTTTTAATCATTTAAATAAAAATTTCAAAAGTCTTAAAGTGTTGGAAGAAGTTTTATTTAATTAAATATTTTTTATTTTTTATCTATCTTTTTGTCGTTTTTAGGCTCGCCTCTATATTTCTCGCTCATTATTATTCCGTTTTCCTCATAAAAAGTAATGGCCTTATAATTTTGTCTTATTGAAAACTCCGCGCTCCCTATCACGAGTTCTACTCCCGATAGCATTTCTTTCCCCGCGCTTATAGTGGAATCTATTTTTTCTATTTCCATCTGCTGAACCATACTTTCTCTATTCAAAACTACCTCTTCTCTTCTGCTACTCGATTGTTCAAGTTGCTCTTTCAAACTTTGTAATTGTTCCTTTTTTTCATCATCCAATTTTTTTATTTTTGAGGCTTGTTCTAAAGATTTTATTCCTCTTTCAAGCTCCTCTATAGCGATATCTAATTCCACTTTTTCTCTTTCCATAGCATCTATTGAACGTCTTTTTGCTGGACTTACTCCCGTTTCTATTAGGGTTTTAGTCCCGGATTGGGAGCCTAAAACTTTTCCGTTTACTTCGTTCAAAGCCCTTAATCTTCCTCCGCTTGCCGATGCCCTCTTTCCTATAAGTATTATTCTGTTGTCGGCGTCTATATTTGAATTTAATATAGCTTCCGTTACTACGACATTATTTCCTGCTTCAACATTAGAAAATTGTATAAATTTTGCAATAACATCTCCGCCCGCTTTAACGAAACTATTTTCATTTCCTTGAATACCGAGCTTAACCATTATATCGCCTTTAGCTTCAAGATTGCATTTACCTACGGTCCCCTGAATATCTATATTACCTTCGGCCTTAATAAAATAATTATCGCTAACGCTTCCTTTGACAAGCACGCTTCCTATAAAATTGATATTACCCGTTTCAGATCCAACATCTCCAGCAACCTCGAATATAGGCTCTACGCTTAATAATTTTCCTTTTAAAACAACCTGTCCATTAATTGAGGCTAATATAAATTTATTATCATCAGACATTTTAACATTATCACCCAATATTTCTTTAGGGTCTATATCCTTTCCGCTTTTAGTTTCTATTTTATCTCCAAATACGGTTATTCCCTCTTCTCCATCGCTTGCATCTATCTTTTCGGCTAATTGTTGTCCCTCTTTGACATTTTCAACTATACTTAAATCTTTATAATCTATACTTTCCTCTTCACCAATAAATTTAGGTATAACTTTCTTATTAACATTGACTAAAAATTCTATTTTCGCATTCTTTCCGTTAATAGGATGCTTTCCTTCCGCAACGAGTATAGGAATATTATAAACTCCTTCTTCTAAATATTTATTAATACTCTCTTCCTGTATACCGTATATAATTCCACTATTTTCAAGTAATTCTTTAATATCTGCCAAATCCATTTCTCTTCCCCCATTTGTGGGTTTACTCATAGTTACAAAAGCTTGCATTTTATCTTCCGTAACTGAATAATTTAATTTAGCATTATATACGGATTTAGAAGAATCCCACTCGGCTATTTTCTCATATTCTCCTTTCTGTTCGTTAAGTATCTTTTTAGACAAATTAGCATCATATTCTTTTATACCCGCTTCTATCAATTTAGATTCTAATGAAGTAATATCTTCTATTCTCTTTCCACCCGCAATTGGGGGAGATACCTTTAAAAATACTCCATTTCTTTTAACTCGAACGATTATTTTAGTATCCCTATCTATTAAAAGACTATCTTTATTAGGACTATTTTCAATTGAAGTATAGTCCTTATATGCTCCCGCATTAATCTCAAATTTTTCATACTCCATGTGAGTATATCTGACAAAATACTTCCCCCCGCCTATTCCTAAAAATCCTTTACTTCTATCTTTTAGAACTTTATAAGTTAATTCATAAACGGGACATTGAAATATTGCCGCCGCTTCCTGCATACCTTGCTCCAACGAATGAACATATAGTTCAACCGAATGAAAATTATTTGATTTATAAATACTCTTATAAAAATTACTCTGTAAAATCTTTTTCTTTAATTCATTCATAAAAACACCCCATATTTATTATAATAAAGCTTTTTTTATCTCCGAAAGACTATGCCTTAAATCTTGTATGGCTTTTGTATGAAGTTGTGATACTCTACTTTCGGACACATCCAATACTTTGCCTATCTCTTTCAAAGTTAATTCATCATAATAATATAATATCAATACCTGCTGTTCTTTATCCGGAAGTTTTTTTAAAGCTTTTACTATCTCTTTTTGAACCTCTTCTCTTTCCGCCAAATATTCTGGATTCGTTTTATCACTAGACTTTAATGTATCTATAATAGAAATCTCATCGGATTCATCGCCCGTATACCAAACATCGCTTAAAGAAGATGTAGCGGCTTGTATATTATATCCCATAATTTCATTATATTTTTCAATAGTTATTCCAAGTATATTTGCTATTTCCTGAGGCTGAGCTTTTCTTTTTAATTTTAATTCCAGCGCTTCCGTTACTTCTTGTATCTCTTTTATAGTTTTACGAACCGACCTTGGTAAACTATCTATTTTTCTAAACTCATCGTATATAGAACCTTGTATTCTCGTAAGTGCATAAGTTTTAAATTTTATATCTCTATTCGGGTCATATTTATCTATGGCGTCTAAAAGTCCGAAAAAACCAAACCCTACCAAATCCTCAAAGTCCACGCCTCTAATATTTGCAGTATGTATTCTTCCAGCTGCATATTTCACCAAAGGAGTATATTTAATTACTATAGCTTCCCTTATTTGAGGAGATGAAGTTTTTTTATACTCCACCCAATATTCTTGTTCATTTTCATCGGTAATATTCGGTAGATTATCTCTTTTATTCTTACTCATAAATATCCTATACTTAAATATTATAATAAAGCTTTTTTTATTTCTGAAAGACTATACCTTAAACCTTGTATGGCTTTCGTATGAAGCTGGGATACCCTACTTTCGGACACATCCAATACTTTGCCTATCTCTTTTAAAGTAAGACCTTCGTAATAATATAATATCAATACCTGTTGTTCTTTTGGCTCTAATTTTTTCAAAGCGTTCACAATCTCTTTTTGAACCGCTTCTCTTTCCGCCAAATATTCTGGATTTGTTTTATAGCTCGATTTTAAAGTATCTATAATGAAAAGCTCGTCCGAATCATCGCCAGGATACCAAACTTCGTTTATAGAAGTTACGGAAGCTTGTAAAGCATATCTCATAATTTCATTATATTTCTCCACAGTTATTCCAACTATATTCGCTATTTCTTGAGGTTGAGCGTTTCTTTCTAACTTAATCTCCAATATTTCTTTTGCTTTTTCTATTATACCCATTTCTTGACGAATAGGCCTTGGCAAATTATCCATTTTTCTTAGTTCATCATGAATAGAACCCGTTATTCTCATAAGCGCATAAGTCGTAAATTTTATCTCTATATTTGGATTATATTTATCTATAGCGTCCAAAAGACCTAAATAACCGCAACTTACCAAATCATCAAAATCCACTCCTACTATTTTGGTATGTATTTTGGAAGCCGCATATTTTACAAAAGGAGCGTATTTAATTACCATAGCACCTCTTATTTGAGGAGATAAAGTTTTTTTATATTTTACCCAATATTCTTGCTCATTTTCATCTGTAATATTCGGTAAATTATATTTCTTATTATTTTTCACAATAAACCACTCTATTTAGTTTCTTATTATAACCTATAAACTTCTATATAAAATAATTTAACTTTCTTTTTTCTCATTCCCTTTATCTTTGGCAATCATAGTTCTTATAGCAATAGCCGTTTTTTCAGGATCATCCATAATCTCTCTTTCCATATTTTTTTCATTAACTTTTCTATCGCTATTATAATATATATTAGTATCTTGTATATTGGATAAATTATTATATGACGGTGTATTTAATATAATATCCCCTATATCACCCCTTAAATTAGGATAATCTACTTTATTATTTTTATCAATATTAAAATCGTTTTTAATGGTTTCTTTAGGTTTAGGAATATCTTCAAGTATGGAATCGGAACTATTTTCAGATTTTGATTTGGTTAATATATCACTATCGTTTGAAGTTTGCAAACTGTTTTCTTCTGCCGAATAAGCATTAGAATTATTGCCTAAAGAATTATCCGCTATACCGGAAACCGTTTCAACATCCGAATTCTCAATTATATTTCCTAAATATTTTATCAGCGCTATATTTAAACCGTATAATATAGCCATAGTTATTATAGCGGAAATCAGCGCTTTAAAAACCGAAATATCTATTCTATTTTTAAACGCGACCGAAAGCATAAGAGTAATAATGAAAGTTAAACCAGATATAATAGCCGTAAGTTTTCCAAAATTGGATGAAAAATAACTTTTTAATTTATTAACTATATTCTCCATAAACGTTCCTAATTACTATTTTTTACAAGAAAACGGGATAAAGTTTCCATAAAACCCGACAAACCCTTAGTATCTCTAATATCGCCGTATTCCATATTAACAATTTTTTTTGCAATATTATGTATTGACATAGAAGCCTGACATTTATTGTCGTATTGATAAAAAGGAAGCTGCTGCGAGACAGAATAAGGAATAGTTTTATCTTCAAAAACATATCCCAAATATTTAACATCCATATTAAGATAATTCTTACTCGCTCTTACAATATTGTCGCTAACCACTTTAGCTTGCGAAGGTTTTGTAACTCTATTGACTAAAATCTTAATGTCAGCTTCTAAATCTTCACTCGCTATAACTTTAATAACAGAAAAAGCGTCCAATACCGCCGTAGGTTCGGGAGTCGTCACAATTATAGTTTCGTCCGAAGAAAGCCAAAAATACGCTACTTGGTCGGAAATACCGGCTCCAGTATCCACTATAATAATATCCGCATCATTTAAAGAATCCATACTATTAATTAATTTATTTAGTCCCCTACCCGATAAATTAGCCAAAGAAGAAAATCCCGAAGCCCCCGCTATATATCTTATTCCGTAATTCGTATCAACCACTATTTCATGCATTTTCTTAACGCCTTTTATGACATGATATAAATTATATTCGGGCATATTTCCTAATATAACATTAACATTTCCAAGCCCCAAATCTGCGTCTATCAAAAGAACATTCTGTCCCAATTCATTTAAAGCGATGGCCAAATTAACGGCTATATTAGTTTTGCCAACGCCGCCTTTTCCACTGGCTATGCTTATTATTCTTTGAGGACGTTTATCTTTTATCCCCATCATTTTTCTTAATTCATCCGCTTGGTCTTTCATAATATATTTATTAATCCTAAATAAAACTATTTTAAATTTCCATATAAACTTTCAATTATCTTTTTCCCGTATTTTTTTGCCGTAGATATATCTTTTGGAACCCCCTGACCATAAGTAACATAAGTTATAGGAATTTTAGTTTTACTTATGGCGCATACCGAAGAAGCCAAATAATCAGTTTCGTCAACTTTTGTAAGTATTATTCCTTTATAATTAGCGGGACTAAAAGCATTCAATATCTTTACGGAATCTTTATATTTTGCAGTGGAACTCATAACCAACTGAATATCCATATCGAATCTTCCAACTATGCTAAAATATTTTGACATAGATATTATGTCTTCCGTTCCTTTCGGAGAGCGACCCATAGTGTCTACAAATAATAATGAAGAGCTATCCATTTTTCTTATTTCCGTTCTCAGAGCTTCAGGATTGCTTGCGCTTGTAAATGGCACTTTTAAAATACTCGCGTATCGTTGAAGCTGGTCGACCGCCGCTATTCTGTAATTATCTATTGTCACAAAAGAGACTTTTCTTCCCGACCTTATATACTGCGCCGCAATTTTCGGTATCGTTGTGGTTTTACCGACTCCAGTAGGTCCCACAAAAACTATTATTTTCTTTTTATGCCCTATATCTATTCCGTCCGACAATATCAATTTGTCGGTAAAATATTTTTCTATCTCTTCTTTTATAATTTCGTTCGATTGAAAAAATCTCGCGTTGCTCGAAGTAAGCAAATATTCTCTCAAATTAAGCAGCGCTTCTTCGGGAAATTCTCTATCTCTCAAATAATTAAAACTCTCTTCCATAGCGTCAGCGTTTTCAAAATTATCTCTATCGTCTTCGTAATAATCTTTTTCTCTATCGTCTATATCGTTATTAAAATCAAAATCTTCTCTATTATTTCTAATTTTATTTATAGAATTTTTTTCAGTTTCGTATCTATTATAATAATTATTGTTATTATTATTGTTTTTATTTTTATTAAAATTAGGAATATTATTTTCAAAATATTCTTTGACTATATCTTTCACTTGCAACTCGACCATTTTTTTAACATTTTTGTCTATAGAATTTCTTCGATTATAATAACTGTCGCTTAACATCGAACTCCCGAATAAAGAAGAATTATAAGAATTATTTCTTATTCTATTGGAATTATTAAAATCGTTTCCGTTAAAATTATTGTTAAGATTATTATTATAGCTTTTAAAAGTTTCGATTTTATTATTATTAATTTTTTCATCTATTATTCTTTCGTTAATAGTTTTTTCTTTTATAATATTCTCGTTAATATTTTCATTTAAATTCAAATTATTTAAATTGTTTATTTGCATATCTCCAATATTAGATAAAGGATTAAAATTATTTTGAATTCTGTTATTTGCATTCGATTGTAAAGTCGATTGATTTTCAGATTTTTTGACATATTGGGCTTCCTTTAATCGTTTAATCATATCAACTATTCTCTCACCCATTTCTCCGCCGTCTATCGTTTCCGTGGTATATTTATGTTTATTCAATTCTTTTTCATCGCTTATAAGTTTATCCTCGTAAGAATCCGAATCGTTATTAGAATATTCTTTAACCGTATTTTTACTTTCGCTTTTTCCATAATGTCTATCGATTGGCATCACTCTAACCACCCACTCTGGTTTTTTAAATAATCCAAACGGTCCTTTTGGTTTTTCCTGCCATTCTTTTAATAGCATATAATCGCTTCCATACTGCACTGTCGCTTTTGCGTAAGCCTGCGCTTTTGTTTCCGCTCTAAATTCTTTTATGTCTGGTAATGCCATGATTAACTCCCTCGATTTTAATTTTGTTCTAATACGCCAATAGAAACTTCAAATTCTTTTTTTATGATTCCAAAAATAGTTTTTCTTTTTAATTCTCTGATGCTGATTATAAAGTAGCTTTCTCCGTATTTGTCTCTCGCTATTTTTTCAATCTGTTCCCTATTCTTTCCAAAAATTTTAATAGTTTTCATAATTTATTTTCTCCGTTATCTATATTTTATTTAATAATTCTTTTTATTTTCCTTAAACTAATTACTTAATGCTTGCCACTCCCTGAACATTATAACCTTGCATAATCTCTGCGGTGGATACCACTTTATATTTTCCAATATTCTTAGCTATAAATTGATATAAAGGTTTTCTTATCAAAGGCAAAGTCAAAAATACTATTTCGCCGACTCCCGACTCGCTTACCAATTTTACCGCGTCTTTTATATTCTTAATCAAATTCTGCATACTTTCAAAACCCATAGCTATCATTTGACTGCCTTGTAAATTTCCCGTATTAACAAGATTTTGAGCTATATTATTTTGAAGTTGCTGACTAAATGTTATTACTTTTATATTTTTATCCGCATCGGCAATCATTCGAGATATTTGAGGAGCGAGCCTGCTTCTCACAAGTTCGGTAGCCTGTTCGCTTCCCATAACCGAAATTGCATCGGCTATTCCTTCGAGTATTGCCACATTATTTTTAATAGGCACTTCCTCTTGCAAAAGATTCTGCAAAACTTTTTGTATATATCCAAGAGGACTTTCGTTATGAGGTTTAGCCGCCAATATTTCGGATACGAGAGCTTTATTTTCGTCTTTGATTCTATCGAGCATTTTTTGGACTTCTTCTCTACTGATAATAAGATTTGCGTTTCTTTTGATTATTTCGCTAAAATGAGTCGCTATAACGGTGCTTGGCTCAAAAAGAGTAAATTTTTTCTGTTCAGCGGTATGTCTTTCATCGACTTTAATCCAATAAGCTGGCAAACCGAACGCTGGTTCTTTTACCATTTCCGCTTCTTCGGTAGGTTTTTCTTTAGACTCCGAATTCAAAGCCAAAAGCATAGTCGGGCGAACGAAATTTTTCGCCATTTCAACTCCGTCAATGCTTATAGTATATTCGTCAGGTTCTATAGCTTGATTGTCGACAATACGAACGGGAGGAACTGCCAAACCAATTTCCAAAGCCAATTCCCTACGAACTCTGCTTATTCTGTTTATCAAATCTCCGCCTTCCGATTCCAAAGCCAAAGGTATTAAAGAAGTTCCGACAGAAAGCTCGACTTTTTCAACATCCAATAATTTAGTGACATCCAAAGGTCCCTGCTGCGTTTGTTCTGGAGCTTCCGTTTTAGTTCCATCTTCGTTAATTCCAAGTTCTTTTTGTTCTTTTCTCATTAAATATCCCGCTAAAAATAAAGCTATAGATATTACCAATAACGCGGGTTTTGGGAATCCGGGCAAAATCATCAAAAAGAAAGCGAATCCCGAACCGATAAATAAATTTTTAGGTTTTGCAAATATTTGAACGGCAATTTGAGTCGATAAATTATCTTCACTGCTGCTTCTTGTAACCAAAAGTCCTGTGGCAAAACTCATAAAGAAAGAAGGAATCTGACTCACCAAACCGTCTCCGATTGTAAAACGAGTGTATGTGTCAATCGCTTCATTAAAAGCCTCGCCTCTCATAGTCACTCCGATTATAAATCCGCCGACTATATTAATTACCGTAATAATCAAACCAGCTATAACATCGCCTTGAACGAATTTTGAAGCGCCGTCCATAGTTCCGTAAAAATCGCTCTCTCCTCTGATTTTTTTTCTCTTATCTTCCGCTTCTTTATCCGTAATCGCTCCCGCCTGAAGTTCGCTTTCAACCGCCATCATTTTTGAAGGCATGCTGTCTAACGCAAATCTTGCCGCAACTTCCGAAACTCTCGTAGCTCCTCTCGTGATAACTACAAATTGAACGATTATAAGAATAATAAATATTACCACTCCGACAACGACATTTCCCGCGACTACGAAATTAGCAAACGCCGTAATGACTCTTCCGTCAAAACTCGCTCCTTGCGACAAAATAGCTCTCGTAGTGGAAACATTTAAAGCGAGTCTAAACGCCGTCATAACGAGAAGCACGGAAGGAAATACGCTAAAATCGCTTGCGCTTTTTATACTCAAAACCATAAGAAGTATTAAAAGCGAAATTATTATATTTATTACAAGAAGCAAATCCAAAACAAATGTAGGCAAAGGTATGATTAACATCATAATAACCATAACCGCCGCTATAGCGAACATAACATCCGTATGTCTTCCTAAATTATTGGCATTAGGCAATTTGAAAGGAATATTCATTTCCGCCATTTTTTATCTCCTACATCGCTCTCGACATTTTTTCATCGCGTATTCTATAAACTTCGCCGAGTATTTTAGAGACGACATGAAAAAGTTTTTCGGGTATATATTTTCCTATATCGACATTATAAAATAGCTCTCGCGCTAAAGGTTTATTTTCCACTATTTCAATTTCGTTTTCTTTGGCAACCTCTTTTATTTTCAAAGCTATATTATCCGCCCCTTTCGCCGTTACCATAGGAGCGTAATCTCCGTTATTATATTTTAGCGCCACGGCAAAGTGAGTCGGATTGGTTATTATAACATCCGCTTCTGGCACGGCTTTAAGCATAGTTCGATTTACTATTCTTCTTGCCATTTCCTGCAACTGACTTTTTACCAAAGGGTCTCCTTCCATTTCTTTAAACTCTTCTTTCATTTCGTATTTTGTCATTTTCAAACTTTTTATATGTTGTCTTCTTTGAAAGAAATAATCGAATGCGGAAACAATTATTAAAAATATGATAACTTTTGCGAGCATTTCCAAAACTATAAAGAAAAACACATTCATCGCTTGAGAGAGTTCCATATTAATCATATTAAATAATTCGTTTCGTTTTCCGTTTATAGTCGTAAAAGTAATAATCGCTATGACAAACATTTTAAAAAGTATTTTTGCAAGATTCATTAAATTTTGAGGTGACACAAAAACTCTCTCTTTGAAATTCGTCCAAGTCGGCGCTATTCTTTTGAAATTAGGTTTTAATTTTTTCACGGTAAATAAAAATCTCGTTTGAGCCAAATTGACTCCGACTCCAACTATCAAAGCGGCAAATAAAATTATTCCCGCAGTTTTAGCGACTAAAAATATTATATTCAAAAATACATCTGGCAAAGCGTTTAAATTCATTGTGTTGTCGGCATCGGAAATTTTATTTATAATTTCCATAAAAAACTGTCCAATCGTATGAGTCAAATATCCCGCCAAAATAAATATTAGCCCTATAGTCACCGCCAATACCAAAGTCTGATTTATTTCTACAGAATTTACTACTCTACCCTCTTCTTCTCTCGCTCTTCTCTTCTTTCTTTCGGTTGGTAATTCGGTTCTTCCTTCGTCTTCAGGAGACGCAAATAAAGTAAGGACAAAACCTTTTCCCGTTAAATGCAAATATTTTCTGTATAATTTTGCCTTACATTTAATTAAAAGTTCAAATAAATTTTTTAATATAATTTCTAAAACTAATTTAATCATATAGTTCCTCCAGATAAGAAAGATATTATATGATTAACATCCGATATCGTAGTTTCAAGTATCTTCATAAAATTAGAAACCAAAGCGGGAATTAATATATAATAAGCGATTACTCCAACCGCTATTTGCATAGGAAAACCAAGCATTAAAATATTCATTTGAGG
>CAKVCG010000043.1 GCA_934725525.1 uncultured Brachyspira sp.
GCGCTAAAAGGACATTCTCGCATACAATTTCCGCAAAAAATACATTTATGATAATCTATAACTTCTTTTCCAAATTCGTTTTTATTAATAGCTCCTACGGGACAAGATTCTTCGCAAGGAACAGGAATATAAATAATCGCATGATAAGGGCAATTTTTTAAACATAATCCGCAGTTTATACATTTTTCGCTGTGAATAAAAGCTCTTTTTTCGTCCAAAATATCTATAGCGTTTTTAGGACAATTTACCATACAAGGACGCGCCAAACAAGCCTGACATGCGTTTGTTACCATAAAGTTTGCTTTAACGCAGGCATTACAAGCCTCGTCCAAAACGGTAAGCATAGGCCAAGTCGGTTTTTCTCTTTCCAAAGCTAATTTTGCGTATTGCGATAAAGGTATTCCGCTGTCTTCTTTCCCTTCAACGCTTATTCCTAGTCTCGCTAAAATTCTATTTTTTATAATCTCTCTGTCATGGTGAATACAGCATCTTATAGATTTGCTATCTCTCGGTATTATTTCAATAGGCATTTTATCTATATCTTCCAAAAGTCTATCTTCAATAAAAAGTGTCGTTATTCTTACAAGAATATCTTTTTTTAATTGCGCAGCGTTATTATTTATATTCATTCTATTCTCCAAAATTTTAAGCGCTTTTTATTAAAATAAAATAAATAAATTACACTTATATTGATAAATATTATAATATAAATAACTATTTTTCAAGTATTACAAAATATATTTAAATTATTATCTGTTGCCTCTTGACAATTAAAAATTAATTTACTACACTTAAAGTATAAATAATTATTGATAAGGAGTTTTTTATGCTTATAGGGTGCCCTAAAGAAATTAAAAATCAGGAATATAGAGTCGGATTAACGCCGTCAAATGTCGCCGATTATGTCGGTAATAATCATAAAGTTATAATCGAAAAAGGAGCTGGAGAAGGTTCGGGTTTTTCGGACGAAGAATATAAAAAAGCTGGAGCGGAAATATCTAATAAAAAGAAAGTATTTGAAGCGGATATGATAGTAAAAGTAAAAGAACCGATAGAGGAAGAATATGATTATTTTAAAGAAAATCAAATTTTATACACTTATTTGCATTTAGCCGCCGATAAACCGTTAACTAAAATGCTTTTGAAAAAGAAAATCAAATCTGTAGCCTACGAAACGATGAGAGACGAATTCAATCAGCTTCCATGTCTCGCTCCTATGAGCTCTATTGCGGGAAGATTGTCGATTCAAGAAGCCTCAAAATATTTGGAAAAGAAATTCGGAGGAGAAGGAGTTTTATTGGGCGGAGTTCCTGGAGTTCAAAAAGCGAATGTAGTTATACTCGGAGCGGGAGTAGTAGGATTAAACGCGGCGCAAATTGCTATGGGATTTGGAGCTAATGTTTCAATAACGGATGTCAATATAGCGAGATTATCTTACATAGACCAAATATTTAATATGAGAATCAATACTTATTTCAGCGCTCCATCGACATTAGAAAATTTATATAAAACTGCGGATGTGATTATAGGAAGCGTTTTAATCCCAGGCGCGAAAGCTCCTAAACTTTTAAGAAAAGAACATTTAAAAATAATAAAAAAAGGCTGCGTAATAGTCGATGTTGCGATAGACCAAGGCGGATGTTTTGAAACTTCGCATGCAACGACTCATGATGACCCGATTTATATTATAGACGGCATAGTTCATTATTGTGTCGCCAATATGCCTGGAGCAGTGCCAAGAACTTCCACGATAGCTCTAACTAATTCCACTACTCATTACGGAATAATGCTTGCAAATGAGGGACTCGAAGAGATATGCAAAACGAATAACACGATGCTCACGGGATTGAATACTTATAACGGAAAATGCACTTTCAAAGGAGTCGCGGACGCTTTTGGATTGGAATATACTGACCCTAAAAAGGCTTTGGGTTTATAAAATAATTTTAGAAAAAATCGGCGAAGGATTTTTCTCTCGCGTTTTCTTCGTTTAAAAGTCCCAAATCGTATAAATATCTTGTAACGGCTAAAGAAAATCCGCCTTTGATTGGAGTTTTCGGATATAATATTATTAATGGAGTTCTTTTTTGAATCGAAACCATAACTTTTTCTTCGTCAAATAAAATCGGTCCGAGTAAAACCAAATTAATATCCAAAGAAAATTTATCGGATACTTTTTTAACTTCTTTGTAAAGATTAATCGCCCAGTCGATATTTTTTACTTTATTCACTATCAAATACATTTTGTCGGTTATTTTATTTACGAACATCATTTTCATTAATCTATAAAGGTCGGTTAATGAGGTTATTTCGGGATTTGCGATTAAAATAATATCGTCCGACATTTCATAGAATTTCATCATTGCTTGAGTTATTCCAGCGGCGTAATCGATTAAAACATAATCGTATTCTGCCGATAATTCTTTTAAATCTCTCGCCAAAATCGATAAATTAAAATCGTTTTCAAATTGGACGAATCTTTGAATATTAATTCCCGCGCTTATTACATCGATATTGAATTCGCTTTTTATAACGCAATCTTTCAAAACGGAATTTCCTTCAAAATATTCTTGCAATTTTGATTCGGGTTTTACATGCAACAATATGAAAACATTCGAGCAGTTAATATCTATATCGAAAACCAAAACTTTATAGCCTCTTGAAACAAGTTCGGTAGCAAAATTAACCGTGCATAGAGTTTTTCCCGCTCCTCCTTTCCCGCTTGAAAAAGATATTATTCTCCCCATAATCATTGCTCCGTATACAATTTTAGAACCGAAGAAACTTTTGCCCTCACATCCTCATCCCAATCCAATATATGAGGTTTAAGCGCCTTTATAACCGTAATTCTATCGACATCAAAAACGATTTCAGAGAGTTTATCGAGAGCGTTAAGTCTCTTTCTTTTATCTTCGCTTTCAAGTTCGGAGAGTATTTTTTTTATCATTTTATTTCCGTTTTATTTTAATATTTTGTAAAAAATTTAGAATAACAGTGTTTATTATATATCATAAAAGTTTTTTGTCAAAAATATTTTATAAATATATAATTTTTAAGCTATCTTATTAAACTTGACTAATTTTATAATCTATAATATAATTTGTTAGAATAATAAAACAAATAAATTTTAATTTAAGAGGTTATATAATGACAAAAAAATTAATAAATACGAATAAAAATATTTACGAATTATGCAAAGAATATCCCGAAATAAAAAATATATTATCGAGTTTGGGTTTTGAAGCGATAAATAATCCCGTTATGTTTAACACTATGGCTAAATTAACGACTATAGATAAAGCTTCCAAAATAAAAAAGATAGATATGAATAATATTATAAAAAAGTTTGAAGAAAACGGATTTGCTTTTGAAAATAACGAAAGAAATGAAATATTGAAAAATTTAATAAAGCGACTTCATGACGGAGAAAATATAGAAAATATTAAAAAAGAATTTGCAGAAAAATTGCATAAAGTGTCGGCAATAGAAATCCATGACGCTATGCATGAGCTTGTGGAATCGGGAATGAGTATAGACGAAGCGAAAAGATTTTTTTATATGAGAAGTTTAATTTTAACGGACGCCATAGATAACGAAGATATTAATCAAAATTATAAAGACAATTATATCGTCATAGAAAATTTTAAAAAAGAAAATATTGAAATAGAAAAATCGATTGAAAATATAATAGCATCCAAAGATACAAAATTATTTGAAGAATTTTATAATCAATTAAATAATCATTATATAAAAAAAGAAACTTTATTTTTTGCTGGATTAAACAAATACGGAAATTCCGAGCCTTCAAAAGTTATGACTAAAGTCGATAAAGAAATATTGGAAGAAGCGAAAGAAATTATATTTATTAATGACGATAAAATTTTTGATAGAATAGAAGAATTAAAAAATAAAATTAAAGATATGATTTTTAAAGAAGAAAATATTTTAATTCCGCTCGTTATATCAATTTTTTCAAAAGAAGATTTTGGAGAGATAAAAGAAGAATATTCAAAAATCTAAAATTATAAAAAGCTATAGACTAAAATATATTTTATATTTCGTCTATAGCCTTAATTTAAATTAATAACATTATTCGGCTCTCACTTGGATAACCAAAACCTTAAAAACATTCTCGTTTTCTTTCGTTTTCAAAGAATGAGGAGCGTTCGCGGGAATCAAAATCGACTCTCCATTTTTTAATTCAAAAGTTTCGTTATCTATAGTAATATAGCCTTCGCCTTCAATAACGTTTACTATAGTCTCTCCCTTTCCGCTATGAGTCGGAACTTGACTATCTTTGCCGAGTGAAAGAATTTTTATCATTAAACTATTTCTTTCTACCAACGAAAAAACATTTAAATTATTTTCTTTAGCCGAAACCAAATCTTTTAACGCGACAACTTTTTTCGTTTCCAAATTATTAATATATTTATTCATTCTATTCTCCTTAATAATTTTTATTTTATACAAGATTTCCGTCTATAGAAATCGTATAATCTTTTATTATAATATTTTTATTCGCTTTTTCCATTGCCTCTCGGACTATCATCTCCACTCCTCCGCAGCAAGGCACTTCCATATGAACGATAGAAATCGATTTTATATTTTTATTTTCAAATATATTTGCAAGTTTTTCTATATAAGAATCTATATCGGCATCCAATTTAGGACATAGCATCATAAGAATTTTATTTTTCAAAAATTTATTATGGAAGTTTGGATACGCAAAAGGAACGCAATCCGCCGATATTAGCAAATCCGCGTTTTGTAAATACGGAGCGTTTGGATTCATTAATTTTAATTGTATGGGCCAGTTCGATATTTCGGATTGCATATTAACTGAAATATTATTTTGATTATTTTCGTTTCGATTATTATTCTTTCTCAAATCTCTTTGCATACTTCCCGGACAACCGCATGGCAAATCGTTAACATCGGGAATTTCAATATTATTTTCTTTCATATAATTTATAGCCTCCTCGAATAATTTTGTCTCTCCATGTTCTTTCAAATGTTTCAAATGAGCTTTTATCGTATTCTCACCCGCTTTGACTATATTAACCATAACTTTAGCTTCGTTATATTCTTCCGCTTCTCTCTCTTCTATAGTCATTGCGTTTTCGGGGCAGGCTTTTATGCAGGCTCCAAGTCCATCGCAAAATAAATCGCTTATCAATCTTGCCTTTCCGTCTATTATTTGCAAAGCGCCTTCGGGGCAATCGGGAATGCATGCTCCACATCCGTTGCATTTGTCTTCGTCAATTTTTATTATTCTTCGTTTCATAAAAACTTTCTCCTATGTTTTGTATTTTAATTATTTAATTTTTTTTAATTAATAAAATTATTTTAAATTTTTTAAAATAATTGTCAGTTGCTATGGCAACAATTTTTTAACAAATTTGTCATTGCGAGGTTTTGCCAAAAACCGAAGTAATCTATTCTTTGTGGATTGCTTCAGCATAGCTTCGCAATGACAAATTTAATCCCGTTATTACAAGCGAAGCGAAGTAATTCAAAATTAATAAAATTTGATTTTAAAATTTAACTTTATTAATAACGGGTTGCTTCGCTCGCTAACAGCTCACACACTCTGTTGACTATTATCCGAAGTAAAGCACGCTGATGGCGAGGAGATTAAAAATGAGTAATGTAGTTCAAGGACATACGCAATATACATGTAATTATTGCGGTAATGTTTTTGAAGCGAAGGGATAAAGCGCAATTTTAGATATTTTTGATATGTTAAAAAGAAAAAGCATTATATCCAGATATCTTTAAGGTAAGAGGCGTAAAATGTCCGAAATGTAAAAGTAAGGATATTAGAGTTTTGCCTATAATATATTGATTTAAATTTTCGTTATAGATTATTTAATTTGATTTGGTTTTTAATAAGTCGTATATTTGCGTTTTATATTTTTCATTAATATTTTGACAAATAAAATTATTTTAATATTGATTTTTTATTAATAAAATTTAGAATAAAAAATATGACAGATTATATAAACGAAATAATAAAAACGAATCTTTTTGAAAATATAGACAAAAAAGAAATTCCAAATATTTTGGAAAATTTTAAATCTCAAAAAAAATCCTACGAAAAAGGAAATATAATAATCGACAGGGGAGATAAAGTAGAATCCATTTATATAATATTAAACGGAAAAATCGAAATATCGAAAGAATACGAAGACACGAGAAAAAACATTGTCAATATATTTGAAAGCGGAGAAATATTCGCCGAAGCGATAGCGTTTTCTACAAATAAAATATCGCCAATAATCGCAATATCTTTAACAAAAAGCGAAGTTATAAAAATCTACATAAAAAATATATTCGATAATAATTTTGAAAAAAATAAAAATATATTTATAGAAAATTTATTAAAAATCATTTCCGATAAAAATAAATTTCTTTCGATTAAAAACGATATTCTGAGTCAAAAAAGTTTGAGAAGCAAAATTATTTTATATTTAAAATATATGTCGAATATGCAAAAATCTAAAAAAATAACCGTTCCTTATAGCAGAGATAAATTAGCCGAATTCATTTCAGCAGATAGAAGCGCTCTATCGAGAGAATTAAACAGACTCGCAAAAGAAAAAATTATAGAACTTAACGGAAGCAAAATAAATATTCTAAATATTTAATAAATATAAAATTAATTGTTTCTAAAAAATAAAGCGGCGCATCCTAAAACTCCCGCGTCGTTTCCCAAAGAAGCGGGTTTTATTTCCAAATTGCGAACCATCATACGCAAACCGTAATTTTGAACTCCTCTTTTAATATCGTTTATCATCATATCGAAATCTTTGCATAATCCTCCGCCGATAAGAACCAAATCCAAATCGAGCATATTCAACGCTTGAGCTATCGACATTCCCAAATAATAAGAACATTCCGCTATAGTTTCTTTTGCCAAAATATCTCCGTTTTTTGCGGCGTCAAATAAAGCCTTTGCCTTTCCTTTATCCAATTTTTCGTAGGTTAAAGTAGTAGGAATAAGATTTTTATGAATCTTCTGTTTTGCCATGTTTATAAATCCCGTAGCAGAAGCGTATCTTTCAATGCATCCCGAAGAACCGCAATTGCATCTATCTCCGTCAGGGACAACGAATACATGCCCAAGCTCTCCCGCTCCGCCCAATGCTCCCGTGAATAATTTTCCGTTGAGGACTAATCCTCCGCCCACTCCCGTTCCAAGAGTAATAAACAAAATCGACTGATAATTTTTTTCTTTACCGCTTCCGTATTTTGCCTCGCCCAAAGCCGCCGCACTCGCATCGTTTACGGTTTGAACGGGAATATTAAATAAATCTCCAATATCCGAAAATTTCAATCCATACAAACCAGGGACATTTTCCGCTCCTCCAATATGAACGGTTTCTTTATTTACGACCCCGGGACAATCGATTCCCAAACCAATCGTTCTATAATCCGCGGAAATATTCGATTTTAATTTTTCAATAACTTCTTTTATTCTTTTTTTATGTTCTTCGGTTGTATGACTCGCATTAACTTCAAAACTTTCTTTGTATAAAATATTTCCGTTTTCTTCCACAACCGCGCCTTTCATAGCGGTTCCGCCAATATCCAAAGCTATAACGACATCTTTCATAAATTAATTTTCTCCAAATAAATAGTCGGTAATATTTTAGAATAAGAATCTAATTTGTCAAGTTGATATTTTAATCAATAAAAAAAGACATCGCAATTAAATAAATATCTTTAATGAATTATATAAAATTAATATTTAATTAAAACGTTTACGGAATATTTTTCTATTTTATTTCTTCCATCCAATTCTTCCAGTTCTATTAAAAATGAAGTCCCTACTATATTTCCTCCTAAATTTTCAACCATTTTAACCATAGCTAAAACAGTTCCGCCCGTAGCTATTAAATCGTCCACAATAAGAACGTTATCTCCTTCTTTAATTGCATCTTCGTGCATTTCTAAAGTATCTGTTCCATATTCTTTTGCATATTCTTTAGAAATTGTTTTATAAGGCAATTTACCTTTTTTTCTTAATAGATTAGGAATATCTCAATAGTTTAAAATAAAATTTTTTATAATTTGTAAATTGCAAGCATGAGTGAAATAATTTATAAACAAAATAAAAACGGCTTACACTTTAAAGTATAAACCGTTTTAATCAAAAATATTTTTACGATAGAATTTAATCTATTAGAGATTAAATTATTTCTTCAAAAAACTATTTTCTCTGCTTGAATATCTTTCGCCAATATTAGTATATTTATTTAAAATATTATCTATTTGTTTAAAATCTTCTTCAATTATTTTCAAGTCTACGACTTTTACATTTTCTTCCAAATATTTTATCTTTTTAGTTCCGAGAATCGGAATTATATTATCCGCTCTTGAAATTACCCAAGCGATAGCGAGAGCCGATACCGTAGTATTTTTACTTTTAGCGTATTCTTCAAACTCTTTTGCAAGACTCAAATTATTTTCCAAATGTTCTCCTTGGTATCTTAGCAAACGAATTCTAAAATCATTTTGTGGAACGGTTTTAATATCGAATTTATTGGTTATTATTCCTCTTTTTAATTTTTATTATCTCAAAGGGTTGAAAGAAATTTTACAAAAAAAGTCTAGGAAATTCTGATCGACATAAATACAAATTAAACTATTAATTATAAAAACTATTCCAATAATTTAATCACATTTCTATGATTTCTTTGTCTTGCGTAAAATAAAGCGTCATTGCCATGCTTGTTTACGATTGATTTGTCGGCATCCGATTTGAGTAGTAAAGCGACTACTTTTGTATGTCCTTCCATCGCCGCTAAAATTAAAGCGGTATTTCCGACATCGTCTTGAATATTAACGTCAATATTTTTTTCTAATATTTTTTCCACAATATCGTCATCGCCAAAAATCGATGCGTCCAAAAGAGTTTCTTCATCTTGATTCAAAGGATAAACGGATAAACTTTTAAAAAGAAAGAAAGAAAGAATAATAAAAATGTATGAAAAGAATTTTCTATTCATAGATAATTTTCTCCTTAAAAATATTTTTAATTTTAAAATACTTATAAAAATAATATCGTAAAAAATAAAACGACTTTTAAAATATTTTTTAATATCTTAAAAATCGTTTTTAATGTGGAGGTTATGGGGATCGAACCCACGACCTACTGCTTGCAAAACAGCCGCTCTCCCAAACTGAGCTAAACCCCCAATTCAAATATCTTATAATATATTAAAATTAAAAAGAATCTGTGTGGGTCTGGGAGGAATTGAACCACCGACCTTTCGATTATCAGTCGAACGCTCTAAACCATCTGAGCTACAGACCCTTTTATTTAATTTTTATTAGAGTATAATATAACATATATTAAAAAAAATAGCAAGTTTATGAGTATAATTAAATGCCAAAAATAAACCTGAAAATCTTAAATAATTTATGAAAGGGAAATAATGCTTTATATAGTTCCAATATTTATAATTATGCCTCTAATATTAATGGGAATAATGCTAATCGCTCCGTCAATCGTAGGAAAAAGAATTCCTCCGTCATTTACAAAAGAAAAAACTGAAATTCTTAATATTGCTAAAACAGAATTATATAAACTTTTAACGGATTATGAAAATTATTCGCTTTGGGTAAAATATTTATATCAAGTGAAAACGGAAAGAATAGGAAATGGCAAATTAAAGATAATGCAAACCTATAAAAGAAGAAAAACCTATCAGGAATTAACGGAAGTTCGCAGAATTGAAAACGAAAAAATATCGGAAATTTCAATATTTAAATCGGAAGACGAAGGCGTCACTTTATGGACTTATATTCTTGAAAATCTTGAAAATGGAAAAACCAAAATGACTATAAGAGAAACCATGTATATTTATCATCCATATTTAAGATTTATGTTAAAATATATATTAAGAGACGAAAATGGCAAAGGCGAGTTCCTTAAGAATATAAAAAAAATTATTAGAAAGAATAATAAAAAATAAAAGGATAATCGATGCTTAATTTTGAACCTATAACATTAGAAAAACAAGAATTATATCATAAATATTTTTCGATAACTCCCGTTCAGTCGGCGGATTATACATTTATAAATTTATTCGGGCTTAAAGATATATATATGCTCGAATGGACTTTTACGGAAGATTTGGTTTGGATAAGACAGCGTTCGCCCTACACTATTTATTGGGCGCCAGTCGGAGATTGGTTTAAACATAATTTTTGTAAAGAAAATTGTTTATGCGATATGATTGGAGAAAACGAAAGTATAATAAGAGTTCCAAAAGAGCTTGCGAAACATTGGGAAGAAAAAATAAATATTAAAATAAAAGAAAGCAGAGACGAATGGGAATATTTATACGATTATAACGAATTAATGAATTTGAGCGGAAGAAAATTCCATAACAAAAAAAATCTCTATAATCAATTTATTAAAAATAATTTTGAATACAAACCGATTGACAGAAGCATAGTTAAAGAAATATTTGAATTTGAAAATAAATGGGAAATGGACGAAATGCAAAATAATTTCGCAAACGCCATGACAACCGAAGACTGCGAAACTTTTGACGGCTATAAATTGCTCATGCATGAAATAAGAGCCGAAGCGGATATTCTTATGATAAAAACTCTGCTCGACTATTGGGATAATATAAATTATATAGTCGGCGGAGTTATTTATATAGACGGAAAAGTGAGGGCCTACAGCATAGGCGATTTGAGTTTAAGAGACACTATGGTAATTCATTCCGAAAGAGGAGACAGAGATTATAAAGGAAGTTATCAGGCTATAAATAAACTCTTTTTAGAAAACAATAAAGACGAAAGATTTAAATTCGTAAATAGAGAGCAGGATGTCGGCGATTTGGGACTCAGAAAAGCAAAATTATCTTATAATCCAATAGGCTATATAGAAAAATACAATGGCTTTTGTTTGAAAGTATAGAATAAAAAATATAGCAAATCAGAATTCGTTAACTTTTCCTAATAACATAACAACGGGAAGCTACCATTTATACGCTTTTCTATAAATTGTTAACGCAATTTGGAGCCAACGGCTACACTTGTATAATTTTGCAATTGTACGCAAAATGTAACCGTCCATTGTTATAAAATACTACTTTGCATATATTAAATTCTAATAATCCATATTCCGAAAAATATATAAATATAATTAATTAAATTAATAAATACTAAATATGAGATTTTTAAAGTATTGCTTATCAATTTTTATTATTTTTTTAGCATCTTCTTGCGTCAATAATATGTATGTAGGAGTTCCTTCTTCTTATAATGGACATTATAGAAGTAAAAATTATGTAGTAAACAAAGATAATTATTTGTTTATAAGAGTTTCGGGAGGAGGGCTCACAATATATTTTGGAGATGAAAGCGAATCGAATATTCAGGGACTAGATTATGAAAGTATAAACCCGTATAGTATAACGGGATACTCGGAAAATACTTATAATTTTAAAACGGCAAATATGTTTGGAACCGTAACATTCAACGGCAATACCTATGCGACTATTAAACTATCAAAAATAACTCCTCCAACTTTTGGGGTTGAAAGTATGGTTTTAGATAAAATAAATACTTTTTAATTAATCTATTCATTCATTTTTAATTTTATAAAATTGTATAATTTAAAATAATTTGCTAAAATATTTTATAAAATAATTTAAATAAAAAAGAGTCCGTCTTTTACGAACTCTTTTTTATATCTTTGAATAACCTTATTACTTTTTATTTTTTAAGAATAAAACCCATTGATAACGAAAGAATTATTGCCTTTATGCTATCTCCAAATAAAAACGGAATAGTTCCCTTCATTATAACTTGAGTAAGAGTATAAGGCGAACCCGTTGAAACCGACCATATATATAAGCCTATCATACCGCATATATGAATAATCGCTATTTGGAATACAAATAAAACGGCTGAAGTTTTTACAAAACTATCTTTCTTTATATTGCCTCTTTCCGTCCATTTTCCCAAAGCGAAAGCGCATATACCATAACCGATTATATATCCAGTAGTCGCTCCTATAAGGCTTGAGCCAGCGATAACGGGAAGCCCAACGGCTGCGGCTAACATATATATTGCAACCGAAACAAATCCCCAGAACCCGCCTAAAGTAATTCCAGCCATACATACGGCAAATGTTCCAAGATTAATTGGCACGGGCGTAAAAGAGAGAAATATTTTTATTTGAGAGGCAACCGCTAAAATAACGGCGAAAAGTATTGAAAGCGCCATTTTTTGAACTATGCCTGCATCGTTAATCAAATAAACTCTCGCATCATTGTATTTTTTAATTAGTGTAGTCATTTTTTTCTCCTTAAAAATTTTTATTTATTTTCTTAATTTATATTTTATTATCTTATAACTTAATTATCCTAATATCGCAAGCAAAACTCCCGCAGCAACCGCAGAGCCTATAACTCCCGATACATTCGGACCCATAGCATGCATCAAAAGGAAATTTTGAGGATTTGCTTCCTGTCCGAC
>CAKVCG010000044.1 GCA_934725525.1 uncultured Brachyspira sp.
TATGCTATGTTAAAAATAGGAGAATCAGGTTGGATTGAAAAGGAAAAACCTGCCTGCGGACCTAAAGACGCTATTGTAAAACCTTTAGCCGTTGCAATATGCACTTCGGATGTTCACACATTATGGGAAGGAGCTATAGGCGAAAGACATAATATGATATTAGGACATGAAGCTTGCGGAGAAGTTGTTGAAGTTGGAAGTTTGGTGACGGACTTCAAAAAAGGAGATAAAGTATTGATTCCAGCGATTACTCCAGATTGGGATTCCGTTGAAGCTCAAGCGGGATATTCTATGCATTCTGGCGGTATGCTTGCAGGATGGAAATTCTCAAACTTCAAAGACGGAGTATTTGGAGAATTTTTCCATGTTAATGATGCAAACGGAAACTTGGCTTTGCTTCCTAAAAATATTGACCCTGTTGACGCTTGTATGCTTTCCGATATGGTTCCTACGGGATTTCATGGAGCCGAGCTTGCGGATGTTCAATACGGAGATACGGTTTTAGTTATAGGCATAGGACCTGTAGGTTTAATGGGAGTTGCGGGCGCAAGTTTAAGAGGAGCTTCAAGAATACTCGCCGTTGGAACGAGAAAAAATTGTATAGAAGCCGCTAAAAAATACGGAGCAGACGAATTCATAAATTATAAAAACGGACCAATCGACAAACAAGTTTTGGATATGACAAACGGAAAAGGCGTCGATAAGGTTATCATCGCTGGAGGAGAAGTCGACACTTTTGCCGAAGCCGTTAGAGCCTTAAAACCCGGCGGAAAAATCGGAAATGTAAACTATTTGGGAAAAGGCGATTATGTTCAAATTCCGAGAGTCGAATGGGGCGTTGGTATGGGACATAAGGCGATATTCGGCGGACTCATGCCAGGCGGAAGATTAAGAATGGAAAAATTGGGTTCTTTGGTTTCTTCTGGCAAATTGAATGTTCATCATATGGTATCTCATGTATTCGATGGTTGGGATAATTTGGAAAAGGCTTTAT
This sequence comes from uncultured Brachyspira sp., assembly GCA_934725525.1. Classification (GTDB taxonomy): domain Bacteria; phylum Spirochaetota; class Brachyspiria; order Brachyspirales; family Brachyspiraceae; genus Brachyspira. The sequence goes on from CAKVCG010000044.1 coordinate 995, forward strand.
TTATGATGAGAGATAAACCAGCGGACTTGATTAAACCAGTCGTTAGTATAGAAAAATAACATAAATAAACTTTTGATTTTAGGCAGGCTATATTTAGATAAACGCCTGTCTTTTATTATTTTTTAAACAATTTTTTAGGTTTAAAACTAAAGTATATGTTTTTTTAACTTTCCGCGACAAGTTGATTTTTGCTTCCATTAACGGTTCCGTCTTTATCCACTTTAACCGTAAATATTTTTGAAACGCCTTTTTCTTCCGCCGTTATTCCGTAATAAGCGTCCGCAATCGTGGCGGATACTTCATTGTGAGTTATTATTAAAAATTGAGTTTTATCCGACAAACCTTTTACCATATTTTTAAATCTTATGATATTTGCTCCGTCCAAAGCGGCGTCAACTTCGTCCAATATGCAAAAAGGAGAAGGACGATACAAGAAAATAGCAAAAACCAAAGCCAAGCCTGTCATTGTAAGTTCTCCTCCAGAATAAGAAACTATATTTTCCATTCTTTTTCCCGGAGGTTGAGCGAAAATGTCTATCGGACTGTTCAATAAATCTTCTTCGTTTTGTATTTTTAATCCCGCGTTTCCTCCACCGAATAATATTTTAAAGGTTTCGGAGAATTTTTTATTTATTTCGTTGAATGTTTTTAAGAAATCTTCGCCCGCTTTTTTGTTGGCGTCAAAAATAATTTTTAATATTTCTTCTTTAGATTTTTCCAAATCTTCTTTTTGTTTGCTTAAAAATTCAAATCTGTTTTTTGCCTCTTGATATTCGTCCAAAGCCATTTCGTTTATATGTCCCAAATTTTTTATCTTATCGTTTACCGCGTTTAATTTGCTTTTAAATGCTTCTTCATCGATTAAATTTTTTGTTTCGTTTTCAAAATCTTTCAAATTGAGAGCGTAATTTTCGTAAAAATGATTATATATATCGTTTATTTTTTCGTTGGTTTGATTTATTCTCTCGCTTATTCTTGTAATATTATCGTTCACTTCGTTTAATCGTTTCACTCTTTTTGAATGACTGACTTCAAAATTCGACAATGTCGATTCGGCTTTTTTTATTTCGTTCGCTTTTATTCTCGATTCGCTTTCCATTTTCGATTTTTTCTTTTCAAGTTCTTTAAAGTTAAAATTATTTTGTTTAAACTCTTCGTCTATACTTTTATAATCTTCTTCAAGTTTGCTTACTTTTTCCGTAAGAGATAAAAATTCTTCTTCGAGCATTTTTATATTTTTTATTATTATATCTTTTCTATCTTCCAGCGCTTTTTTATTCGTTTCGTATTTCGCTTTTTCAATCGTTAAAGTAGTCAAATTGGAATTCGCTCTGTTTATATTGTCCGCCGCAATTTTTATATCGTTATTAAGCTCTTCGATTTTCTCGTTATTATTTTTAATATAATTTTCAAGTTCGGCGATTTCTTTATCGATATTTTCTTTTTGCATATAAGCGCCTTCTTTGTCGAAAAGCAAATCTACAAACGGATCTTTTATTTTAGTGTATTCTTTAAATATACTTTGCAAAAATAAAGCGTCATTTTTTTCGTTATCCAAATTGTCTTTTAATTTTTCTATAAATCCCGAAATCGAATTAAAATTAAGCTCGTTAAAATTATTCAATATATTATAATCTTCAAAATCTTTTATCGAATTCATTTTAGAATCTATCGCGTTTAAAAGATTATTAAAACCGATATCAATATCCGCTTCATGCTTTCCGATATTTTGATAAAAACTATTTCCCATTATATCTTTTTTCTTTTCGTCAATTTCCGTCATTATTTTATTTATAACTTCGAGTTGTCTTTCTCTAGCGTCAGATATTTTCAAATTGGCGTTTTGATTATTTTGATTTAGAATTGAAATTTCGTCATTTAAAGTCGCTATTTTATTTTGTTCTTTAGCAATATTATTTTCTTCAATTTCCTGTTCTTTTAAGGTTCTTTCTATATTTTCGATAATATTTTTTATATCGTCTTCAAATTCTTTTATTTGATTTTTATTTTCTTCTATTCTTTTATTTAAAATATTTTTTCTGTTAATATTTTCTTCTCTTTCTTTATCTTTATTTTCAAGTTGCATTTTTAACTGATTCGACATTTTTTCAATATGAGTAAGTTCCGTATCGATTAAAGAAACTTGTTTGTCCAATTCGATTGATAAATTTCTCGTCTCTTCAAATTTAAGAAGTTCGTTTTGTTTTTGATTATCCAAATCTTGCAATTCTTTTTCCAATTCAGATTTTTTAATATTCGATTCTTCCAAATTTTTAATAAGTTCTTCGAGATTTATTTTAGATTTTTTTACTTGATTTACATTTATGCTTATGCTTATTTTTTTTCTTTCGTCAATCAAAGAATAATATTTTTCCGTTCTCGCCGCCTGCTCTTTTAACGATTTATAATATTTTTCGGCGTTTTTAATTTCTATTTTTACATTATCAAGATTTCTTTCCGACTCTTCCAATTTTTTTGTAGCTTCTCTTCGCCTCTCGAGATATTTGCTTATTCCCGCCGCATTTTCTATTATGCTTCTTCGCTCTTCGGGTTTTTGTTTGGCGATTTCCGATACCGTTCCCTGCTTGATAACCGAATAAGCGTTTTTCCCAAGTCCCGTATCCAAAAACATATCGACTATATCTTTAAGTCGCACTTGCTCTTCGTTTATATAATATTCCGACAAACCTTTTCTATAATATTTTCGAGTTACAATAATTTCGTCTCTATCGTATTTTTTTATCCATTTGGTTTTATTGTCTAATATTAAAGTTATTTGAGCGAGGGAAGACGGTTTTCTTGTATCTGTTCCATGAAAAATAACGCTTTCGAGTCCTTTTGAAGTGTCGATTCTCAATCTGCTTGCCGACTGTTCGCCCATAACCCATAAAAAAGCCTCGACTATATTGCTCTTTCCAATTCCGTTCGGACCGAGAACAACCGTGACTCCTTCGTTGAATTCTATATTCGTTTCTATGGCGAAAGATTTGAATCCATGCAAATTAAGATTCTTTATATACATATATAAGTTTTTTCCTATTTATTAATCGTTCTATTATAACAGTCGTATTTAAAAAAAGCAATAAAGCAAAGAACTTATTTAAATTATAGTTATAATATATAATAAGAAAATGATAATAAGCGCAAGTAGAAGAACCGATATTCCTTCCTACTATTCGGAATGGTTTTTTAATAGGATTAAGGAAAAATATATTTATGCCCGAAATCCTATAAATATAGTTTAGATTATCATAAAAAATATTTTGAAAAAATTGCAAAAACATTGAGCGGATATACCAAAAGATGCATAATAAGTTTTATGGATATTTATTCAAAAGTAAAAAAAATATGAAAGAAATTAAATTTTACGATATTAATAAAGATAACGAATTGATAATAGAGTTGTCAAAACATATATCCGAAGTTGGAAAAGCTTACGATATAAAAATTCTCCGATATTATGCGATAGTATTTTAAATAGCGATAAAATAATAGAAAAGAAGCCTTATATTTTGAAGAAAGAACAGGCTATTTTTGATTTATGATATTTATTAATAAAATATAAAATTCTTATTACAAATGCGATAAATATTCCGTAGCCATCATTGCCGCTACCGCTCCTTCTCCGACTGCGTTTGCAACTTGTCTAACGGGTTTTACTACGGAATCTCCGCAGGCAAATACGCCTTCAATATTTGTCGACATTGTAGCCAAATCTACTTTTATTTGTCCCGCTTCCGTCATGTCGAGTCCCGTTCCTTTTAAGAATTCTGTGGCGGGCTGTTGTCCCACGAATACGAATACTCCGTCAACCGCTTGCTCATGAATTTTATTATCCAAAACATTTTTTATTTTAACGCTCGACACTTTTGTCTCTCCGCAAATTTCTTCGATAACGGAATCTAAAACATATTCGACTTTTCCCGTATCGGTTAAATGTTTAACATTTATCGCGTCCGCTCTGAATTCTTTTCTTCTATGAACCAAATATATTTTATTTACAAATCTTGTTAAAAAATACGATTCGTCAAAAGCGCTGTTTCCTCCGCCTACAACCGCTACGGTTTTATTTCTGTAAAAAGCTCCATCGCAAGTCGCGCAATAAGAAACGCCTCTTCCCGAAAATTTTTCTTCCCCGTTTGCTCCCAATTTTTTAGGAAAACCGCCCATAGCCAATATTATAGTTTTCGTTTTATAAGTTTTTCCGTCAGCGGTTAATAGAGTTTTTACTTTTTCGTTAATATCTTCGACTTTTATTATTTCATCGTATTCTATAGGATTTTTAGAAAATTTTTCGGCATGTTTTTGCATTCTGTCTACAAGCTCGAAAGAACTTATCTCTTCTGGAAATCCCAAATAATTTTCAACCGTGTCGGTATTCATCATTTGTCCGCCCATTCCTCTTTTTTCTATGAGCAAAGAATTTGTTAAAGCTCTTCCCAAATATAACATAGCGGAAAGTCCGGCGGGTCCTCCTCCAACTATAATGGAATCGTATATATTTTCAGACATAATTAAACTCCTTTAATTTTTTTTAATCTTTCATTTATAATTTATTTGTATTATTTATTATATAGCATTAAATATAAACAGTCAAATATTTGTTTTATTGTTAGAACTTTTTGGATTTTAATTTTTATATTAGAATTTTTTGAAATGTTTATTAATATAGGCTATTATCTCGCTTGCGTTCGCTATTTCGCGCGAAGAATTGCCGACTCTTATATAAAATTTTTCTTCCTTTGCGCCTTGTTTGTTGGTTATTTTTGTGTATATCGGCTTATTGCTTTTATTAATATAAACTATGCATATGTCTTTTTCGTCTTCTTCCACAAAATCGATTCTTATAGATTCCGCTGAAAAAGAATTTCCATAATATGTTTCTATAAGCGTTCTTAAATGAAGCTCGAAGAAATCTTTATTCGCTTGTTTCAAAGTGGAATAATCGTTTTCCAATCCGTTAATTTCTCCGTTATCGGAAATTCCTATAAATAATCTTCCGCCTTCCGCGTTTGCAAAAGCGGCTATTGATTTCATAATCGTTTCTTCCAAAGATTTATTTACTTTTTCCGTATAATTATCGAACCTTAAAGTGGATTTGAATTCCACCATTGTGCTTTCGCCTTCTTTAATAATCTTTTTTATGTCTATATGATTTGCAATTAAATCTTCTATTATTTTTATATAATGCATTGCAAAAGCGATTATTACGGCGACTACTATAACGATAAATAAAATAAATATTAAAACGGCGGGAATTTGTATTCTTCTTATTAAAGCTTTTTCTGGGATTATTATTCCAATTTGATTCGTATTATTTGCAACCGTAAAACTACCTTTATATCCCCAATAATTTTTATTATTATAAGAGATTTTTAATATATCTTCTTTCGTTTCGGAAAATCTTTCGGTTAAAACATTTGCAATCTCCATATAATCTGAAGGATTTTCATTTGTAGTAGCTTCGGATATTGGAAAAGTTATTTTACTGTTTCCCGTTACCAAATAAGCGTAAATATCTTTAATATCGTTAATATCTATTTCTTCAAAATTGATATTGAATAAAGAATTATATTCAAAAGCTATATCTTCGCTCGCTATATAAAGTAAGTGAATATAGGGCATATTATTTCTGACATAAAAAGAATCGATACTTATTTGCTCGAACGGTATTGACGGATATTTATTGCTTTCGTTATTATTTGTCATTATATTTCCTATTACTCTATAGCCGTCTCCCTCTTTCGTTATGGACATATAGCTGTTTCCAAATCGCATAGTCGCATTTTCGATGAAATTATGTTTTGGAAAAAAATTATTAATTAAAACTCTATAAACTTCGGGCGATTGTTCGATAGTTTCAAATATCGGAGTCATTTGCATCGAAAAATAATAAGTAGGATAATAAATTTTCGAATATTCTTCCACAACTCCGTTTTTTACATCTTGAAATAAAGATTTAAAAAGGAATCTTACTGGAATAGGACTTCTTATTTGAAAATATATTAAAATTAATATGGCTATAAACAATATCGCTATAATCACATCTCTCAATATTTTATTTCTTAATTCCGATTTTGAGAGAAATCTTCCTGATACAATTTTCATACCATATCCATTGCCTTATAGTATTTTAATTTTTTACAATAATATCATAAAGTATAATATATATCAACCTTGATATGTAAAAATAGTTAAACGCTATATTTAATTGACAAAAAATAAATATGTAATAGTATATATAAAATAATTTTACTTTTGAAATAAACAAAAAGGTTATTTTATAATAATATGCTTTATCAAATTTTTTATCCTTTAAGAGAAATTTTTTTCGGATTTAATATATTCAGATATATTACTTTCAGAACCGCTGGAGCGGTGGCAACGGCTTTAATTTTGGTTTTTATGTTCGCTCCAAATATAATAGAACAATTAAAAAAATTAAATTTCGGGCAGATTGTGAGAGAAGACGGACCCGAAAGTCATTTGACAAAAACGGGAACTCCGACAATGGGCGGTTTGTTTATAATCGGAAGCATATTGATAAGCGTTTTATTATGGGGAAAATTAGACAACATTAAAATAATACTTTTAACCGTTTCTTTAATAATTCTTTCGATAGCGGGATTTTTGGACGATTTTTTAAAAATAAAGTATAAAAACTCTAAAGGACTTGCGGGAAAATACAAAATATTTTTTCAAGTTTTTGTCGGAGCGATAATCGGAATATATTTATATTATTTCGACAAATCCACTTTTTTAATGTCGTTCGAGTTAAATCAATCGGCGGGAATATTTGAAACGGTGAAAGTCGCTCAAGTTCCTTCTTCGACTTTATTTTTGCCATTTTTGGATACTTTTTATATAGATTTAAAAATTCTCTACATACCTTTTGCAATTTTTGTAGTAGTTAGTATGAGCAACGCTGTAAATTTAACGGACGGTTTGGACGGACTTGCGATTGGGCTTTTAATAATAATGTCGGTAGCTTTAGCCGTTTTATGTTATGTATCGGGCAACTCTTTAATAGCGACTTATTTAAAAATTCCATTCGTATCCGATGCGGGAGAGGTGACGGTTTTTGTCGGAGCTTTAATCGGAGCGGGACTCGGATTTTTATGGTTCAACGCTCATCCCGCTCAAGTGTTTATGGGAGATGTCGGCAGTTTGTCTCTCGGCGGAGTTTTGGGAATAATCGCTTTATTTATCAAACATGAACTCCTTTTAATTATTATCGGAGCGGTTTATGTTGCCGAAGCTTTCAGCGTAGTTCTTCAAGTATTCTATTATAAAATGTTTAAGAAAAGAATTTTTAAAATGGCGCCTTTGCATCATCATTTTGAAAAATCGGGTTGGAAAGAAACTCAAGTGGTTTTTAGATTTTATATACTCGGAATAATCGCCGCTATAATAGGAATAGCGACTTTAAAAATCAGATAAAAAATAAGATAATTTGGAAAATAAAAATGAAAGGCAAATTAATAGTTATAGAAGGAATTGACGGCTCGGGAAAATCTACATGCGCAAAAAATCTTACTAAAAAATTAAATTCTATAAATATAAAATCAATCTATACTTTCGAGCCGACACATTTGCATTACGGAGCTAAATTAAGAGACGGCATGCTATCGGAAAATTTAGATGCCGAAGAGGAATTAAATTTATTTATAGAAGACAGAAAAGAGCATATAGAAAGCATGATAAAGCCAGCAATAGAAGATGGATACTTTATTATTTTAGACAGATATTTTTATTCTTCGATTGCATATCAAGGAGCTAAAGGAATAGATATTAATCGAATAATAAATATGCATAAAGATTTTATCGTTAAACCCGACATAGTTTTTATTTTTCATATTCCAATAGATATTGCCCTAAACAGAATAATATCCAAAAGAGGAATTGCCGACAGGTTTGAAAACGAAACATATTTAAAAAAAGTCGATAAAATATTCCATTCCTTCAACGAGCCTTTTATCTATCATATCGACACCGACAAAGATATTAAAATCGTTGACAAAGAATTATTTAATATTTTGGAAGAATCTAAAATACTTGTTCCATATTCTCGTCAATAATATTCGATACCGTTTGATTATTTGCAATCTCGCCGCTATTATCCAAAGATTTTTTGCTCAAATTTTTAATCTCCAAAGCGAGCATATAAATCGAATTTCTTTTATTTCCTTCTTTTGTGAAATAAGAATTCTGTCTTAATTCTCCGCTTACCAAAATATGACTTCCTTTTTTCAAATTGGACGCTACTTTTTCGGCGTTATATCCCCAGCTTATCAAATCAAAAAAATAAACTTCTTTTTGCAAACTTCCGTTGATATAATAATATCTGTTGTTTGCTATACTGAATTTACAAAGCGACTTTCCATTTTTAGTTTTCATAAAATTTGGGTCTTTCGTAAGTCTTCCCTCGATTACTATTATATTGGCGTTTCCCGACATAATAACTCCTTTTGTTTAATTATTGTTATGATAATGGTTAAACAAAATTTTTTGAGAAATATGCCTTGTTACAAAAATTTTTTATGAAAATAATTTTAATATTATTAAATATCTAAATATTTTTCTATCTCGCCGAAAGCGATTCCCGATTTTTCTTTAACATAAATATCGACTATAGAATTTGTAAAACTTGAAGGCTCGGGATTTATCTCTATAATTTTAGCTCCCGCCCTTTTTGCCAAATGCGGAATTTGAGCGGCGGGCATAACCTCTCCGCCAGTTCCTATTATAATAAATAAATCGCTTTTGTCTGCATCCGCTATAGAATTTTGAAAATCGTAAGAAGGAAGCTGCTCGCCAAAAAATACGAACGCTGGTTTCAATACGGAAGAACATTTTTCGCAAACGGGCGGGTCCATAGACAGTATTTCTTTATTTATTTTATATTTATTTTGACATTTCATACAAATCGCGTATTTAGCCGTTCCATGAAGCTCGTAAACTATTTTACTTCCCGCTTCCTGATGCAAATTGTCTATATTCTGCGTTATAACCGAACGTATTATTCCCACTTTTTCCAAATTTGCCAGAACTATATGAGCCTTATTAGGTTTAACATTATCAATCGGTTCGTAAAAAACTTTTTTGAGCGACTGCCAAGATTCTTTCGGATGTCTTGTGAAATAAGATATTTCGGCAAATTGACTTCCATGCTTTTCCCATAAACCGTCAGGACCTCTAAAAGGAGGAACTCCGCTTTCTACGCTTATTCCCGCTCCCGTAAATGCTACGGCATATTTTGATTCTTTAATCGTTTTCGCTATTAATTCATAATCTATCATAGTTTTATTATACAATAGATATCATATAAAACAAGGGGTTGAAACCCATTGCCAATTAATTATAATAGAAATTATGATTAAAAATTTTATAAAAAATATTTTTGGAATTATTTTTCCAAATCATTGTATAATTTGCGGAGATATGATTGAAAGCGAAAAAATGAATTATATCTGTATAAACTGTATAAATAAAAAATTGAATTATATTCATGCGGACGATTATATAAGATGTGAAAGATGCGGAAGATTAATCGAAGATAAAAATAAAACCTGCGCCTGCGAATACGAAGATATTTATTTTGACGAATGCAAATCTATGCTTTATTATAAAGACGAAACCGTTAGTTTGATTCATAAAATGAAATTCGGACACAGATATTTGATATGCCTCGACTTCGGAGCTATATTGTCTTTTTATTATAAAGATTATATTAAAAAATTTGACGCGATAACTTTTGTGCCTTTGGGTAAGAATAGATTTTTGGAGCGAGGATATAATCAAAGCGAAATTATAGCAAAAACTATTTCAAAAATTTTGAATATAAAATTAATCGAAAATATAATTAGCAGAAAAAAAGAAACTTATCCATTAAGCATGATAAAAGATAAAGAATTAAGAAAATCGACTATAAAAGACGCTTTTAAAATAAATAAAAATTTTAAAAGTAATTTAAATCAAAAGATAAATCTTCTTATAATAGACGATGTTTTTACTACGGGCGTGACTTTAAATGAAATATCTTCTGAAATTAGAAAAATAGAAAATATTGATAGAATAGGAGTTTTAACTGTGGCGAGAGTTTATTAAATTAAGCTATAATAAAATAAATAAAAATCACATAGTGAAAGATTCGCCCAAATAAACCTTACGAGCGAGCGGGTTGTTTACAATATCTTCGGGCGTTCCTTGAACCAGTATTTTTCCGTTTCCCATTATATAGGCTCTGTCGGTTATTCTTAAAGTTTCTCTAACATTATGGTCGGTTATAAGAATTCCCAAACCTTTAGCTTTCAATGACGCTATAATATTTTGTATGTCGATAACGGCTATCGGGTCGACTCCGGCAAAAGGTTCGTCAAGCAAAATGAATTTAGGATTTACTGTGAGCGCTCTCGCTATCTCGCATCGTCTTCTTTCGCCTCCCGAAAGAGTGTAGCCTTTTTGTTTTCGCACATGATTAATATTAAACTCCGATAAAAGCTGGTCTGTAATATACATTCTTTCTTTTGAATTTAATTTTTTATTGTATTCCAAAATCGAAAGCAAATTATCTTCCACAGAAAGTTTTCTAAAAATTGACGCTTCTTGCGGTAAATATCCTATTCCAAGTTGCGCTCTTTTATACATATGCAAATCGGTTATTTCAATATCGTTCAAAAAAACATTTCCTTTAGTCGCCGTTACAAATCCTACGGTAATGTAAAAGCTCGTGGTTTTCCCCGCTCCGTTCGGTCCCAAAAGTCCGACAACCTCGCCTTGTTTAACGTCGTAAGAAATATCTTCAATGATTTTTCTTTTTCCATAAAATTTAGTGAGGTTAACAGCTCGTATTTCGGATGGGTTTTCTTTATTATTGTAAAAAAAATTTTTAACGGTTTCGGAAATTTCTTCGGATTCCAATTTTTTATTTTTTTTCTTAAAAAACAGCATATTTACAAATCTACAAAATTAATTAAGAAATAGTATAACTTAAAATAAAAAAAATGATAGTTTAAATAAATCAAATACTTGTTTTTATCGCTACAAAATATAATTTAAATAACGATATAATTATAAAATTTATTTAATAATAATTCAAATTAATATCTTGACAAATAGAATAT